>NZ_JBSGIW010000034.1:0-67622 GCF_053605265.1 Streptomyces sp. NPDC003943
TCGTCGAAGGAACGTACCTGGCCCGCTCCGTCTACGGCTTCTTCGCCAACGGCGGCGGGATCTGCTACGTCGTACGCATCGAAGACGGGACCGGGTGGCGGTGCCGGAGGGGGCGTCCACCTTGTGCGGGTGGTGCAGCTCGACGACCTCGACGGACTCGAAGTACGGGGCCGCGAGCTGCGCGAACCTCATGGTGAGGACCGCGCCGATGGAGAAGTTCGGCGCGATCAGCACACCGGTCTGCGGGGACTGGTCGAGCCAGCCCCCGAGCTGCGCGAGGCGCTCCTCGGTCCAGCCGGTGGTCCCGACGACCGCGTGGATGCCGTGGCGCACGCAGAAGTCGAGGTTCCCCATGACGGAGCCGGGGGTGGTCAGCTCGACGGCGACCTGGGCGTCCGCCTCGACGAGGGACTCCAGCTTGTCGCCGCGGCCGAGGGCGGCGACCAGTTCCATGTCCTCGGCGGCCTCGACGGCCCTGACCGCCTCGGAGCCGATGCGGCCCTGGGCTCCGAGGACCGCCACGCGCAGCTTGCTCATCTGATTCCTTAGGTGCGGGACTTGGGTGCGGGAACGGGGTGCTCAGGCGACCACGGTGTGGAGGCGGTCGGCCTGCTTGTCCTTCAGCGGTCCTATCACCGAGAGCGAGGGCCGCTGCTCCAGTACATCGCGGGCCACCGCGCGCACTTCTTCGGGGGTGACGGCGGCGATGGTGGCCAGCATGTCGTCGACCGACATCTGGGTGCCCCAGCACAGCTCGCTCTTGCCGATGCGGTTCATCAGCGCGCCGGTGTCCTCCAGGCCGAGCACCGTGGAGCCGGAGAGCTGGCCGACGGCGCGGGCGATCTCCTCGTCGGTGAGCCCGTCCGAGGCCACCTTCTCGAGCTCGTCCCGGCAGATCTTCAGCACGTCGTGGACCTGGCTGGGCCGGCAGCCCGCGTACACGCCGAAGAGGCCGCAGTCGGCGAAGCCGGAGGTGTACGAGTACACGCTGTAGGCCAGGCCGCGCTTCTCCCGTACCTCCTGGAAGAGGCGGGAGGACATGCCGCCGCCGAGGGCGGTGTTCAGCACGCCGAGCGCCCAGCGGCGCTCGTCGGTGCGGGCCAGGCCCGGCATGCCGAGGACCACGTGCGCCTGCTCGGTCTTGCGGCCGAGCACCTCGACCCGGCCCGCCGTCCTGATGGTGCGGTGTCCGTCGCGCGGGGCGACGGGGACGGCGGCGGTACGGGTGAGGGCGCCGGCCTTCTCGAAGGCGCGGCGGACCTGGCGTACCACCGTGGCGTGGTCGACGTTGCCGGCGGCGGCGACGACCAGGTGGGTCGGGTCGTAGTGCTTCTTGTAGAAGCGGGCGATCCGGCCGCGGTCGAGGGCGCTGACGGTCTCGACGGTGCCGAGGACCGGGCGGCCCAGCGGGGTGTCGCCGAACATCGTCTTGGCGAACAGGTCGTGGACCACGTCGCCGGGGTCGTCCTCGGTCATCGCGATCTCTTCGAGGATCGCCCCGCGCTCGATGTTGACGTCCTCTTCGAGGATGAGCGAGCCGGTGAGCATGTCGCAGACGACGTCGATCGCCAGCGGCAGGTCGGTGTCGAGGACCCGGGCGTAGTAGCAGGTGTACTCCTTCGCCGTGAAGGCGTTCATCTCGCCGCCGACCGCGTCGATCGCGGCGGAGATGTCGAGGGCGGACCGCTTCGCGGTGCCCTTGAAGAGGAGGTGCTCCAGGTAGTGGGTGGCGCCGTTGAGCGCCGGGGTCTCGTCCCGGGAGCCGACGTGCGCCCAGATGCCGAAGGTGGCGGAGCGCACCGAGGGCAGGGTCTCGGTGACGATGCGGAGGCCGCCGGGGAGGGTCGTGCGGCGGACCGTGCCGATGCCGTCCTTGCCCGGGAGAAGCGTTTGGGTACGGGCGACGGCCCGCCCCTCGGAGGAGGGGCGGGCCGTCGTCGCGGAACTGCGGGACGTCACTGGTCGGAGGCGTCCTTCTCAGTCTCCTCGCCCTCGATCACGGGGATGAGGGAGAGCTTGCCGCGCTGGTCGATCTCGGCGATCTCGACCTGGACCTTGGCGCCGACCGCGAGCACGTCCTCGACGTTCTCCACGCGCTTGCCACCGGCGAGCTTGCGGATCTGCGAGATGTGCAGCAGGCCGTCCTTGCCGGGCATGAGGGAGACGAAGGCACCGAAGGTGGTGGTCTTGACGACCGTACCCAGGTAGCGCTCGCCGACCTCCGGCATGGTCGGGTTGGCGATGCCGTTGATCGTGGCGCGGGCGGCCTCGGCGGCCGGGCCGTCGGCGGCACCGATGTAGATGGTGCCGTCGTCCTCGATCGTGATCTCGGCGCCGGTGTCCTCCTGGATCTGGTTGATCATCTTGCCCTTGGGGCCGATGACCTCACCGATCTTGTCCACGGGGATCTTGACGGTGATGATCCGCGGGGCGTTCGGGGACATCTCGTCCGGCGTGTCGATCGCTTCCATCATCACGTCGAGGATGTGGAGGCGGGCGTCGCGGGCCTGCTTGAGGGCCGCGGCCAGGACGGAGGCCGGGATGCCGTCCAGCTTGGTGTCGAGCTGGAGGGCGGTGACGAACTCCTTCGTACCGGCGACCTTGAAGTCCATGTCGCCGAAGGCGTCTTCCGCACCGAGGATGTCGGTGAGGGTGACGTAGTGCGTCTCGCCGTCGATCTCCTGGGAGATCAGACCCATGGCGATACCGGCGACCGGGGCCTTCAGCGGCACACCGGCGTTCAGCAGCGACATGGTGGAGGCGCAGACCGAGCCCATGGACGTCGAGCCGTTGGAGCCGAGGGCCTCGGACACCTGGCGGATCGCGTAGGGGAACTCCTCGCGGGTCGGCAGGACCGGGACGAGGGCGCGCTCGGCGAGGGCGCCGTGGCCGATCTCGCGGCGCTTCGGGGAGCCGACGCGGCCGGTCTCGCCGGTGGAGTACGGCGGGAAGTTGTAGTTGTGCATGTAGCGCTTGCGGGTCACCGGGGAGAGGGTGTCCAGCTGCTGCTCCATGCGGAGCATGTTGAGGGTGGTGACGCCCAGGATCTGGGTCTCGCCACGCTCGAACAGGGCGGAGCCGTGCACGCGCGGGATCGCCTCGACCTCGGCGGCGAGCGTACGGATGTCCGTGACGCCACGGCCGTCGATGCGGACCTTGTCCTTGATGACGCGCTCGCGCACCAGGGCCTTGGTCAGGGAGCGGTAGGCGGCGGAGATCTCCTTCTCGCGGCCCTCGAAGGCCGGGAGGAGCTTCTCGGCGGCGAGCTCCTTGACGCGGTCGAGCTCGGCCTCGCGCTCCTGCTTGCCGGCGATGGTGAGCGCCTGGGCGAGCTCGGCGCGGACCGCGTCGGACAGGGCCGCGTACACGTCGTCCTGGTAGTCCAGGAAGATCGGGAACTCGGCCTCGGCCTTGGCGGCCTTGGCGGCGAGGTCGGCCTGGGCCTTGCAGAGGACCTTGATGAACGGCTTCGCGGCCTCGAGGCCGGCGGCGACGATCTCCTCGGTCGGCGCCTCGGCGCCGCCCTTGACGAGCTGGATGGTCTTCTCGGTGGCCTCGGCCTCGACCATCATGATCGCGACGTCGCCGTCCTCCAGGGTGCGGCCCGCGACGACCATGTCGAAGACGGCGTCCTCGAGCTCGGTGTGCGTCGGGAACGCGACCCACTGGCCCTTGATCAGGGCGACGCGGACGCCGCCGATCGGGCCGGAGAAGGGCAGGCCGGCCAGCTGGGTGGACGCGGACGCGGCGTTGATCGCGACGACGTCGTACAGGTGGTCGGGGTTGAGCGCCATGATCGTGGCGACGACCTGGATCTCGTTGCGCAGGCCCTTCTTGAAGGACGGGCGCAGCGGGCGGTCGATCAGGCGGCAGGTGAGGATCGCGTCCTCGGAGGGGCGGCCCTCACGGCGGAAGAAGGAGCCGGGGATCTTGCCGGCGGCGTACATCCGCTCCTCGACGTCCACCGTGAGGGGGAAGAAGTCGAGCTGGTCCTTGGGCTTCTTCGACGCGGTGGTCGCGGAGAGGACCATCGTGTCGTCGTCCAGGTACGCGACGGCGGAGCCGGCGGCCTGGCGGGCCAGGCGGCCCGTCTCGAAGCGGATGGTGCGGGTGCCGAAGGCGCCGTTGTCGATGACGGCCTCGGCGTAGTGGGTCTCGTTCTCCACTAGCGGTTTCTCCTACGTGTTCGTCTTTGCGTCCGCGGACCCGTGTGGTCCGGAACGGTGCGGGAGAAGCACTGTGATGGCGGGCCGGTCTTCGATCGAAGCCTCCGGGAGCACTGCCCGGGGACCACTACCGAGGACCGGCGGCGGGCCGGCTGCTTCTCGCGCGTTGATGTGGCGTTGTGCGACCAGACTAAGGTCCGGTGGCACCTTCGCGCACGTACAGCAAAGGGAGCGGCCCCCTGAAAGTGGGAACCGCTCCCTTCACGGCGTCCTTACTTGGCGCCGCCGGCCGCACCGCGGCGGATGCCGAGGCGGTCGACCAGCGTACGGAAGCGCTGGATGTCCTTCTTGGCCAGGTACTGCAGCAGACGGCGGCGCTGGCCGACCAGGATCAGCAGACCACGACGGGAGTGGTGGTCGTGCTTGTGGGCCTTGAGGTGCTCGGTCAGGTCCGAGATGCGGCGGGACAGCATCGCGACCTGGACCTCGGGGGAGCCGGTGTCGCCCTCCTTGGTGCCGAACTCGGCCATGATCTGCTTCTTGACGGCGGCGTCGAGAGCCACGCGGATCTCCTCTTGGTTCGTGCGCCCACGAGTGCCCCTGGTCTAGGTCTCAGGGGAAACTTCCGTGACTCGGGAGCGAAGGTCCGATGAGCGCTGCTCCCCGAGGTTGCGATGAAGCAGGGCTTCCGGGAGCGCGTACACAAACGGCCGTCACACAGCGTACCAGCTCGCCTCGGGGTGCCGGAGGGCGCCCCGGGGCGGGCCCGGGCTTCAGCCGGTGAGCGAGCGGGCCCGCATGAAGACGTCGAGGACGGCGAGGCACAGCGGGACCAGCGCCAGCAGGACGAAGCCCTCGGTGAGGTCGAGCAGCCTCCCCCAGAAGGGTGACAGGCCCTTCCTCGGGATGATCAGGCCGATCGCGGTGACCAGGGCGGCGCCGGCGGCGACGGCCGCGGTGAGCCAGATCGTACGGATGTCGAGGCCGCCGCGGTCCCCGTACATCACGAGGTCCGCGACCAGGTCGGTCGGCGGGTTCAGGGAGAGGCCCAGGATCAGCAGGGCGATCGCGGCGAGGCCGGCCACCAGGACGCAGGCGACCTGCGAGGTGTAGCGGAAGAGGCGGGCGCGCAGCAGCATCGCGAGGCCGGCGGCGAGGGCGAGCAGCTGGCCCCACCTGTTCCCGGCGAAGCCGAGCACCGCGCAGGAGCCGACGACGACGGCCGCGCAGCCGCCGACCAGGCCGAGCAGCATCTCGTGGCCGCGGCGGGCCTGCAGCGCGATCCGCTCGGCGTCGACGGGCTGGGCCTCGGCGAGCACGGGCTGGTGCGGGTCGGCGGCGAAGTCGTCGTCGGTGGCGCTGCGCGGGGAGGCGTAGCCGATGGGCAGGCGGGCGAAGCGGGCCGAGAGGCCGGGCAGGAAGGCGACCAGGCCGATGGCGGCGGGCACGCACACGGCGGCGGTCTCGGTGGCGGACGCCTCGGTGAGGATCGCGGCGAAGGTGGCGAGGGTGCCGACGGTGGCCAGGAAGGTCGCGGCGACGAAGGGGGCGTCGCCGCTCGGGGTGAGCGCGACGAGGGTGACGGCGGCGACCAGGACGGTGACGCAGCCGAGCAGGAACTGGAGCCGGCCGGGGCCGTGGCCGGCGTCGGGGGCGATGATCCCGGAGCCGGCGATGAGCAGCAGCGGCAGCGCGCCGAGGCCGAGGGCGACGGCGGTGGCCCGGTCTCCGTACACCCGGGCGCGGACGCCGGCGAAGGCGGTGAGGAGCACGCCGGCGGCGCCCGCGATGATGCCGGGCAGGCTGTGCATGTCGTGGCGGACCGGGTCGGCGAACCAGAGCACGAAGCCCATGAGGACGAGCAGCAGCACCGCGCCGACGAGTCCGGCGCCGCGCAGCAGCTCGTCGCTCCACAGGTGCCGGTCGCGGGTGACGGCGGAGGCGACGGCGTCGGACACGTCGTCGAAGACGGCGGGCGGCAGGGACTCGGCGAACGGGCGCAGGCTGAGCACCTCGCCGTCGAGGACCTGCTGGGCGGCGAGCGTGCGGGCGCCGTCGAGGACGGTGCCGTCGCGGCGGACGAGGTGGTAGCCGGTGGGGGCGCCGGCCGGCTGGGTCTGTCCGGTGAGCCGCAGGATCTCCGGGTAGACGTCGGCGACGGCGATGTCCTCCGGGAGTGCCACGTCGATGCGGCTGTCCGGCGCCACGACGGTGACGCGGCAGAAGCCGGTCGCTGCGGTCGTACTCACGTTTCTGGACCCCCTGATTCGCGGTTGCGCACGGTGCGGGTCACCCTACCGGGGTCCTGTGTCAGTGGCTGCAAGTAGGATCCTTTGCTCTCGGGGGGAGACCGTCGCGAACGGGGCGCCGGTGCGGAAGCTCCCTCACGAGCCCGCCCGTAACGAGGGATTGATGCGCCGGTGAGCCAGATCGTCGTCAAACGCCCGCCGAGGTCCCTTCCTCCGGAAGTCCCCAGTGAGGAACTGGTCCTGGAGTCCCCGCCGGAACTGCCGCGGGGGCAGCAGGAGTCCGCGCTGATGCAGCTCCTGCCGATGCTCGGCATGGGCTCGTCGGTGGTGTTCTTCTTCATGACGCCGTCCCCGATCATGAAGATCATGGGCACGCTGATGCTGGCGTCGACGGTCGGCATGGCGATCGCCCAGTTCGTCAGATTCCGCCGGGGTGCGCAGGGGCAAATGGCCGATGTCCGGCGGGACTACCTCAAATACCTCGCCCAGACGCGGCGTGCGGTGCGGCGCACCGCGCGCAGGCAGCGCGACGCGCAGCTGTATCTGCACCCGGCGCCCGAGCAGTTGTGGTCGGTGGTCGCGGAGGGCTCGCGGGTCTGGGAGCGGCGGGTCGGCGACAACGACTTCGCGCAGGCGCGGATCGGGCTCGGCGCCCAGCAGTTGGCGACGCCGCTGGTGGCGCCCGACACGGCGCCGGTGGACGAGCTCGAACCGCTGTGCGCGGGCGCGATGCAGCAGTTCCTGGCGGTGCACGGCACGCTGGACGGGCTGCCGATGGCGGTGTCGCTGCGGGCCTTCTACCACGTGACGGTGTCCGGCGACCCGGAGGCGGCGCAGTCCGCGGCGCGCGGTCTCGTCGCCCAACTGGTCACGCTGCACTCCCCCGACGACCTGATGGTGGCCGTGGTGGCGGCGCGGGGCGCGCAGGAGCGCTGGGACTGGACGAAGTGGCTGCCGCACACGCAGGTGCCGGGCGCGGTCGACGGGGCCGGCACGAAGCGCCTGTTCGGCGACGACCTGGGCGAGCTGGAGCAGCTGCTCCGGTCGCGGCTCGACGGGCGGCCGCGGTTCAGCCGGGACAGCCAGCCGGTCCTGGACCAGCCGCACGTCGTGGTCGTCCTCGACGGCGGGATGGTGCCGCCGGACTCGCTGTTCGCGGCGGCCGAGGGGCTGCAGGGCGTGACCATCGTCGAGGTGGTGTCCGGCGAGCTCGACGAGCCGCGCGGCGGTCTGTCGGTGGTCGTGCGGCCCGGGCGGCTGCGCCTGGAGTCGGGCGGCGGTTTCGCGTACGAGGGCGTGCCGGACGTCATGTCGCTCCAGGCCGCCGAGGCGCTGGCCCGGCAGCTGGCGCCGCTGCGGATGGGCGGCGGGGACGACGACGAACCGCTGCTCGCCAACCTGGACTTCACCGATCTGCTGAACCTGGGCGACGCGGCGTCGGTGGACGTGGCGCGCACCTGGCGGCCGAGGTCGGTCGCGGAGCGGCTGCGGGTGCCGATCGGCGTCGGCGAGGACGGCGGGCCGGTCATGCTGGACCTGAAGGAGGCCGCGCAGGAGGGCATGGGCCCGCACGGCCTGTGCGTGGGCGCGACCGGTTCCGGCAAGTCGGAGCTGCTGCGCACGCTGGTCCTCGGCCTCGCGGTGACGCACTCCTCGGAGACGCTGAACTTCGTCCTCGCGGACTTCAAGGGTGGCGCGACCTTCGCCGGCATGTCGCAGATGCCGCACGTGGCGGCGGTCATCACCAACCTGGCCGACGACCTGACGCTGGTCGACCGCATGGGTGACGCGATCCGCGGCGAGCTGCAGCGGCGCCAGGAGCTGCTGCGCTCCGCGGGCAACTACGCCAACATCCACGACTACGAGAAGGCGCGGGCGGCCGGCGCTCCGCTGGAGCCGCTGGCCTCTCTCGTCCTGGTCATCGACGAGTTCTCCGAGCTGCTCACCGCCAAGCCTGACTTCATCGACATGTTCATCCAGATCGGCCGCATCGGCCGCTCCCTGGGTGTGCATCTGCTGCTCGCCTCGCAGCGCCTGGAGGAGGGCAAGCTGCGCGGCCTCGACACGTACCTGTCGTACCGGATCGGTCTGCGGACCTTCTCGGCGGCGGAGTCGCGCACGGCGATCGGTGTGCCGGACGCGTACCACCTGCCGTCGGTGCCGGGTTCGGGCTATCTGAAGTTCGGTACGGACGAGATGACCCGCTTCAAGGCGGCGTACGTCTCCGGCACGTACCGCACCGGGGGGCCGCGTCTGGAGGCCGGGAACATGCCGATCGAGCGGCGGCCCGCGCTGTTCACGGCGTCGCCGGTGCCGGTGGTGTACGCGGCGCCGGACCCGGCGTACCTGACGGCGCAGCGGTCCGAGGAGGACGACGCGCTCGCGGACACCGTCCTCGACGTGATCGTGCGCCGCCTGGAGGGGCAGGGCGTGCCGGCCCACCAGGTGTGGCTGCCGCCGCTCGACCAGGCGCCGTCGCTCGACCAGCTGCTTCCCGGGCTCGCGCAGACGGCGGACCGCGGGCTCACCGCGACCGAGTACACCCGGCCGGGTGGGCTCACCGTGCCGCTCGGCCTCATCGACAAGCCCTTCGAGCAGCGGCGCGAGGTGCTGTACCGGGACTTCTCCGGTGCGGCGGGCCACATGATGGTGGTCGGCGGTCCGCAGTCCGGCAAGTCGACCCTGATGCGGGCGCTGATCTCGTCGTTCGCGCTCACCCACACCCCGGCCGAGGTGCAGTTCTACTGCCTGGACTTCGGCGGCGGCGGCCTGTCGGCGATCGCGGAGCTGCCGCACGTCGGCGGTGTGGCGTCCCGGCTCGACCCGGAGCGGGTGCGGCGCACGGTCGCCGAGGTGCTCGGCGTGCTCAACCGGCGCGAGGAGTTCTTCCGTTCGCAGAACATCGACTCCATCGCCACCTACCGGCGCAAGCGGGCGGCCGGCGAACTGCCCTCGGAGGCGTGGGGCGACGTCTTCCTGGTCATCGACGGCTGGGGCGGCTTCAAGAACGAGTACGAGGGCCTGGAGGCGTCCGTCGCGGACATCGCCTCCCGCGGCCTCGGCTACGGCATCCACGTGGTCATCACCGCCGCCCGCTACATGGAGGTGCGCGCCGCCCTCAAGGACCAGATGCTGGGGCGTCTGGAGCTGCGGCTCGGTGACGTCATGGACTCCGAGTTCGACCGCAAGGTCGCGGCGAACGTGCCGCAGGGCGTGCCCGGACGCGGCCAGGTCCCGGAGAAGCTGCACTTCATGGGCGCGCTGCCGCGCATCGACGGCTCCAGCTCGGCGAGCGACCTCGCGGACGGCACGGCGGCCTTCGTCGAGGCCGTGCGCGGCGCCTGGCACGGGCCGTCGACCCCGCCCGTACGGCTCCTGCCGCACAAGCTGTCGGCGGACCGGCTGCCGAAGGGCTTCGAGTTCCCGCAGCACGGCATCGCGATCGGCATCGACGAGACGCGCCTGGAGCCGGTGTTCGTCAACTTCGACACCGACCCGTTCTTCCTGATCTTCGGCGAGAGCGAGTCCGGCAAGACCAACCTGCTGCGGCTCATCGCCAAGCAGATCGGCGAGCGCTACTCCCCCGACGAGGCCAAACTCGTCGTCGGCGACTACCGGCGGTCGCTGCTCGGCAGCCTGCCGGAGGAGCACCTCCTGGAGTACGCGCCGATGGCGGGCGCCATGCAGATGCACATGGAGGCCCTGTCGGGCGTGTTCGCGCGCCGCCAGCCGCCGCAGGACGTGACGCCGCAGCAGCTGCGCGACCGCAGCTGGTGGTCGGGCCCGCAGGTCTTCATCATCGTCGACGACTACGACCTGGTCGCGACGAGCGCCGGCAACCCGCTGGCCCCGCTCGCCGAGTTCCTCCCGTTCGCACGTGACACGGGCGTCCGCTTCATCATCGCCCGCAACAGCGCGGGCGCCTCGCGCTCGATGTACGAGGCGTTCATGCAGCGCATCAAGGAACTGGGCGCGCAGGGCGTCGTCCTGTCCGGCGACCCGTCGGAGGGCGACCTGCTCGGCAACGCACGGCCGCGGCCGATGCCGGCGGGGCGCGGTCTGTTCGTGTCGCGACGGGGTCAGGCGTCGCTGGTGCAGACGGGGCAGATGCCGAGGGAGTAGGGAGCGAGGCGAGGCGGTGGCGGGCGGGCGGGGAACGGGGCCGGAGAGCGGGGCCACGGGAACCGCGCCCGTGGCGGCGCCGCGGAACGGGGCCCGTGGGCGGCACCGGGGAAACGGGCCGGTGGGCGACACCGGGGAACGGCGCCCGTGAGCGGCACCGGGGAACGGGCCGGTGTGCGACCGGGAAACCGCGCCCGTGAGCGACACCGGGAAACGGGCCGGTGTGCGACACCGGGGAACCGGGCCGGTGAGCGACACCGGGAAACCGCGCCCGCGAGCGGCACCGGGGAACGGCGCCCGTGAGCGGCACCGGGGAAACGGGCGGTGAGCGGCGCAGGGGAACGGCGCCGCCCGCCACCGTACGGACGACAGTCGAGAGGAGACCAAGTGGAGGTCCGGCAGGCCATGACGGTCCGTTTGCGCGCCTGGGGCGTGTGCGCCGCGGTGGCGGTGCTCGCGACGGCGCTGACCGGATGCGGCGCGGTCGGGAACGCGAACGACGAGATGCGTTCCTCGTCGTTCCACTCCTCCGGCGGCACGACGGCGTTCGCCGGCGGGTGGCAGGAGATGTGGTGGAACCCCGACCAGGGTCTGCGCCTCAAGGCCACCTGGGTCGGCGGCTCGGGCGAGATGTACTGCAAGGACGGCACGACGTACACCGGTGCCGCGCTCCTCGCCCAGGGTCTGCGCCAGAAGGGCGAGCCGGTCACCGTGCCGGACCGGCTGGCAGGGACGTACGTGACCTCCGAGCTGCCCGACGACGCCGGCTGCGACACCTACTTCACGATCCCCGACCGGGCCGAGCGCGCCTCCGACCGCGACCGCACCCTCCGCGGCAGGAGCACCGAGGCCTTCACGGTCGAGGCGGCGGCCGGCGCCTCGGACGCGTCCTCCGACACGTACTACGTGGAGAGCGACACCTCGCGCCTCGTCCTGCTGGAGTCGACGCGGAACGGGCGGTCCAGCACGACGACGTACGACTCGTTCGGGGGAAAGTTCACGATCACGTTGCCGGCGGCGGAACGGACGATGCCGCTGGAGGAGTTCCGTAGCCAGGTCACGGGAGGCTGAGATCACCATGGGATTCGACGACGAATGGAACCGGCACAAGAGCGTCGCGAGCACGCGGCTCAACCAGCTTCCCTCCGACCCCGGCGGAGGCGGTGGCGGGGCCCCTGACCTGGCGACGACGCCGGCGAGGAAGAAGAAGGCCGCGGGCATCATCGAGACCGACATACAGCCCGGCGTGACGTCGGCTGCGGACGCCGCGGACGAGGGCACCAGCGGTGCCGTCGCCGAGTTCAAGGGCTGGGACACCGCGGCGGGCCTGAAGCAGGCCCACGAGCACTGGGACAGCCAGGTCAAGCGGCTGATGGCCCGGCTCGACTCGGAGAAGAAGGCGCTGCGCGGCGCGTCGACGCTGTTCAAGAACAACGACTTCGAGACGGGCTTCAGCTTCGCCCCGACGCAGTCGAAGGTCTCGGGACTGTAGGACGGGAAAGGGGGGCATCGCGATGCCGACGTACCAGGAGATCATGCAGACCGACCTCGGCAAGCTGAGCACGGCCGCCGACGGCTGGAAGAGCATGGCCGAGAAGTTCAAGAAGGTCGAGGACCTGTACGAGAAGGAGGTCCAGGGCGTCGCCACCGACAACCCGCTGTGGACCGGCCAGGCCCAGCAGGTCAGCGCCACGAACTTCGCGATCACCCGGAAAGAGCTCGACTCGGCGCAGAAGGAGGCGCTCGCCATGGAGTCGCTGCTCCGCGACGCCCACGGCACCTTCACCGAGCTCAAGGGGCGCGTGAAGGCGGCGGTCGACGAGGCGATAGCCGCCGGCATGAAGGTCTCCGAGTACGGCAACGCGAGCTACGACTTCAGCAAGGTCGACGCCCAGGAGGCCAACGCCATCCGGCACGACCCCGATCTCCACGAGACGGAACTGTCGTACACGCGCAAGATCAGCGACGCGGTCAAGGCGGTCACCGACTTCGACGCGGACGTGAAGGTGGCCCTGCTCAACGCCTCCGGCGCGGACGGCAGCGCGGCGCTCGGCTTCAACTCCAAGCCCGTCAACGACGTCGAGGCCGTCGAGGCGCTCAAGCTCTCGGAGAAGGTCCGCGAGGGCAAGGCGTCGAAGGAGGAGCTTGAGCACTACCGCGACATCCTGGCCCAGAACTCCAAGGACCCGCACTTCAGCGAGGCGTACCTGGACGGCCTCGGCGCGAAGGACACCCTGAAGATCGCGGACCGGATGAACCTGGCGGCGAACGAGCGCGGCATACCCGCCGACCAGAAGAAGCTCTACGAGTCGATCAACGCGGGCCTCGCGGACACGATCGCCTCGGGCACGAAGGACCCGAACAGCTACGCGTACCGGCCGTTCGTGGACGGCCTGAAGGCGCTCGGCGGCCAGAACCTGGCCAGCAACACCCAGCCGACGCTCGGCTACCAGATGCTCGTGACACTGATGAACGCGGGCGAGCCGAAGGGCTTCGGCAAGGAATTCCTGAACGAGATCGGCGACGACATGATCTCGATCGAGAAGAAGAAGCCCGAGGTCTGGCTGCACTTCTTCGACGGCCAGCGCCCGAACATCGTCCACGATCCCCTCGACGGCCTGCTCGACATCATGAGCAAGGACCCCGCGGACGCCGAGTACTTCCTCGACCCCAAGGCCCCGGGCAACGCGAACGAACACCTGAAGTTCCTCCTCACCGACCGCAAGTGGCCGGACCCGCTGATGAACACGCTCTACTCGGCGCCGATGGAGATGGACGACCCCTCCAAGGCGACGGGCCTGGGCAACGCGATCCAGGCGGCGGCCACGGGGCACGCGCCGGGCGAGAAGCTGGGGGAGGTGGGGCTGCACAGCGAAGGCCAGGCGCGGGTTATGCACAACGCGATCAAGTTCCTCGACGACGACCAGGGCGGTGCCGAGTTCCCCGAGGACTTGGCGAACCTCCGTCAACCGATGGCAAGGGCCCTTGCGGACTATGTCGCCGATACGCACCTCACGCTCACCGGGCAGGAGGCGGAGTACGGGGAGGTCGACGGCAAGGATTCCATCACCACCCGTCCGGGATCGGGCGACACGTCGAGCATTGCCGTAGGGCAGGGCAGCCTCGTTCGCGTCATGCGTGGCATCGCTGACGACGGTCCGTCCTACGCCCTCCTCTATGAGGCGGAGCGCTCCTACTCCGCCCATCTGCTCGGCGAGGCTCCGCCCTTCCACGGCGATCCTCAGCACTCGCAGAGCGCGGAATGGGACCACCGGTCGCGGAACATCGGCATGGCAATGGGCGCCCTCAACGAGATCGGCGCTGATGTGTACGTGGACAAGGCGGACGACAGGGTGAAGTGGGCCGAAGGCACCTCGGAGCACACGGCCGCCGCGGTCAACGGAATGATCGGAGAGATCCCCGTCGTCGGGACCGTGGGAGGCTCGATCATCGACTCCGTCAAATACGAATGGGTGAAGGACGTCACCGACCTCGCGGAGGAAGAACGAGACAAGAAGATCAGCAGCAACTTCGCCTCGGGCAAGCAGGGCATGACCAAGATCTTCAACGAATGGCAGAACCAGGGGAACTTGGCCCCCGGTCCCTTCAATTCCGCACGGGATTCCGCCTACGACGGTCACGACGCCGGCATCAACGAAGCCAGGAAGCATCTGGGATGAGGAAGACGTTGAAGCTCCACCCATGGCTCGCGCTCGCAGCCGTTTCCGCGGTCGCCATGACCTCCTGCACCTCCGGGTCGGCGAGCCCTCCGGAGGACAGGCTCTGCTCTATCGCGCCGGGTTCTGTCGAGGAACAGTTGCTGCACACCGTCATCCGGACGAAAAACTTCAGAACTGACTCATCCCAACCTCGCGACCAGCGCTTTGTAGAGAGGATGGAGGAGAACCTCCACAACATCGCGGACCCAGCCGCGACATACACCGTCTCGGGATGCTCCTACGTACCGAAGGGGCAAGCGGGCATAGGCCGCGCCACGCTCGACTTCGATTGGGTATCCCTTGACGACGCACAGAAGCGCCGGATCGAAAAGGAAACCCGCGAATACCGGCTGAACGGCGCAACCGGAAATTCCAATGACGTCATGACCAACCTGTACGTCCAGTGCCTGATGCCAAATGAACTGAAGGAACAGTCACGGAAGGTCGTCCTTCACGCAGAGGCCGTGTTCACGGTAAATCTGGGTCCCGTCCACGATCACCACACCCAGGACCAGCAGATGGACTTCGTCTACCGCATGACGCGCAGAGCCACGGAGGTCCTGGGCTGCGAGAACAAGCCGCTGGAGAAGGAGCCCGTCGTGAAGCCATTCGGGAATGGCACATCATGAGCCGTGTGGCACAAGATCGCCTCAACGTCGCCACCGTTCGAGTCGTCACCCCCACCTGAAGGTTGACCCCATGGGCCTCTTTGACAAACTGACCGGAACCAAGCGCCCGAGCCTGGGCGTAGGGCCCCGTTCCGCCGCGGAGGTCCGGGAGGCGCTGCTCGCGGTCAACAGCGCGGACAAGCCGTACGTCGTGCGTAACGCCCGCCCGGCGGAGAAGGCCGACCTGGTGGCGGAGTGGCGGATCCTGGAGCCTGCCTGGCGGACCTTCTTCCTGGAGTCTCAGCCGGAGCAGAGCCTCAAGATCAAAATGCGCCTGGTCGCCGACAAGCACGAGGTGCGGGCGCTCGACGAGCAGCTGGAGATCAACTGGGTCGGCGGCACGCCCAGGCTGGCCACCTCGGCCGAGTACACCCGCGGGCAGGTGACCACGACGTCCAAGCGATGGACGATCGAACGGGGCGCCGACGGCCGCCGGCACCTCGTCGAGGACTTCGCTTTCGACACACGGCAGTTGAAGGATCCCCTGCGCGAGGCGGTCCTCGGCGCGGGATGGACCTGGCGGGGAATCCTGGTCAGGCTCTGACCGGCGTGAGGGACACGGAGCCGCGCGAAGGACCCGCGGCGAGGCCATGGCTGCTGGCGGCTGCTCTCCTGCTGCTGCCACTTGGCGTGGCCTGCACGCCGTCCGCGGACGCGCATCGTTTCTCCCAGGGGACGCCTGGGGCGGAGGACCTGAACATCTGGACCGCGCAGATCTCGGGAAGCGAGTCACGCATCTGGATCGAGGCGTTCGACCTGTGACAGCTGCGCCCTGGCGCCCCTGGGAGGGGGTGCGGATCACCACTTGCAACGGCGCGAAGGGGCCGCCGGCCGCGAAAGCGTGCGAGGCGGTCTCGGGGCCGGTTCGCCGAGCGCGTAGGTGGCGGTGATTCCGGAGGATCCGGATGACAGGCGCAGGCCCGGCCGCCCATCATTGACCTGCAACGTGGTTGCGCCGCCGTCGACGCACGAAGGAGCAGAGCCAGATGGGCACTCAGCAGGAGAAGGACGAGCTGTACGCGCTCGACATCAGCGGTGTCGAGTGGCAGGGCGCCCCCGGCACGAGCCCCGACGAGGAGCGGGTGGAGATCGCGCACCTGCCGGGCGGTGGCATCGCGATGCGTTCGTCGCTCGACCACGACACGGTGCTGCGCTACACGAAGGCGGAGTGGGACGCGTTCGTGCTGGGCGCGAAGGACGGCGAGTTCGACCTGATGTGAGGACGCGAGCACATGAGCTGAGGCCCGCCCCGGAAGGGGCGGGCCTCAGCTCATGTGGCTACCGGTCAGAAGGACTCGGTGAACAGGCGCGACGCCTTGACGTCCGTGGCGCGGTAGTTGTCCTTGCCCTGCTCGACGATCTGGGCCACCTTCTCCAGGCGGTCCTTCATGTCCGTGGCGCGCTTCTTGTACTTGCCCTGGAGGGTCTCGTACTCACGGTGCGCGTCACCGTCCCACGTGTCGGTGACGACCCGCAGCGCGGTGTCCATCTCCTCAAGGTCCTTGATGATGTGCTGCGAGACCGTCCGGATACGGTTCGCCATCTCCTGGACGCTCTCGTACCGAACCTTGGTGCCGGCGTTGTCGACAGACATGGTGCTCCCCCTTTTCGTCAGATGTTGTTGAGCGCGGAGTTGTTGACGGCGGCGAAGGTGGCACGCACGTCGTCGTCGTTCGCGTTGCTGAGGTTCTTCGTCTCGCCGACGGCGTGGAGCAGCACGTTCAGCAGGCGACGGATGGTGTCGTGGTCCTCGTTGACGAGGGTCTGGGCCTGCTTGAAGCCGGCGGCACCGACACCGGTCCAGCCGGCGCTGCAGGTCTCCAGGATGTCGGCGAGCTCACGCGCCTGCTTGGTGACCGCCTCGCCGGTCTCCATGATCTTGTTCTTCGCCTTGACGATCGGATCGTCTGCGAGTCCGAACCCACCTGCGGGAGTGGTCATGTGATGCTCCTCTTGTTGTCGATGGCGTTGCTCATGCGTCTGTCGACGCTCTCCTGCGTACGACCACCGCGACGACGATGCCGACGAGGGCAACGACGGCGATGGCACTCGCGGCGATGGCCCAGAGCGGGAAGCCGCTCGATTCGGGCTTTGCTGCCGCTGCCCCCGTGTTCTCAGGAGAGGGGGAGGTCTGAGGTGACTGCGATGCCGGGGACTTGCTCGGTGCCTGGCTCGGTGCCGCACTCGCCTGCGCGGCGAGCAGCGGGTCGACGTTCGGGTCGCCCGGGTCGCCCTTGCCTTCGAGCAGGACCTGGGCGGGGCGGACGGAGCCGTAGCCGATGTACTTGCTGGGCACGGGGCCGTTGTGTCCGGCGGTCTCGAGCATCACGCGGAGGACCTGGTTGCCGGTCCAGTCGGGATGGGCGGACCAGATGAGGGCGGCTGTGCCGGAGGCGATGGCGGTTGCCTGGCTGGTGCCCTGGCCGGCGCAGAACTTGCGCTTGTCGTTGGTGCAGCGTCCGGGGATCTCGACGCCGGGGGCGGCGAGGGCGAGGTGGGAACCGTAGTTGGAGAACTTGGCGACCTTGCCCTTGGTGTCGAGGGCGCCGACGGCGACGACTCCGGGGATGGCTGCCGGGTAGACCGGACTTCCTTCGCCATCGTTTCCGGAACCGGCGAAGATCAGAGCACCCTTCTTGCGGGCGTAGTCCACGGTTGCCCGCCAGTCAGCTGTATCCGACTCCATGGCGGGACCAGCTCGAGAGATGTTGATGACGCGAGCGCCGTTGTCCACCGCGTAACGAACGGCCTTGTACGTCGTCTGCCAGTCAACGCCAAAGTTTGCGCCCGTCCTTACGGGAAGAATCATCGCGCCTGGAGCAATGCCCTTGACCCCGCCGTCAGCCCCGCTACCAGCGATGGCAAGGGCCATGTTCGTGCCGTGGCGGTCGGTGTCCTTGTCGTCCACCCGCCCCGGCCCCCCCAAGTCGAAGTCCCGTCCGGGCAGTACGTTTCCGTGAAGCTCCGGCAGTGTCGAGTCGACTCCGGAGTCGACCACGGCAACGGTGATCCCCTTGCCCGTAGCCACCTTCCACATTTGGTCGGCCTTCATCGCGTCCAGGTACCACTGACGCGACCGCATGTCGTCAGCCTGCGCCGGCGGCGCCGCGACGGTCCACGTCGCGACGACGGCCGTGAGTGCGCCGAGCAACCCTGCTGCTCGGCTGCGAACGACCCGGGTGAGGGGGGACATAAGGGGGGCGACTCCTAGTCGATCACGGGTGGGACGATCCGGCGCTGGCCCGAGGTCCAGGTCTCCTCGTCCTCGGACAGGTAGTCGGGACGGTGACCGACCGTGCGTTCGGCCTCGTGCTCCTGTCCGGTCGAGGCGGACGGGCGAACGAGACCCGAGCCACCCGGAGTGAACGCCGACCGTCCAACAGCTCGGGACGCGGAAGGCGTTCCTACGGTTCCACCGTGCTCCATCGCGAGACGGCGACCGGAGGACCCACCGGAGACGCCGGAAGGTCCGTGCATACCGCCACCCGGACCGTGCACGCCGCCGGCGCCACGACCGTACGGAGTGGAGGACCGCTGCTCCTCGCCGATGACGGTGCCCATGGGCATCCGAGGCGGTCGCGGGCCGCCGAGCCCCGGCGGCCGGGTCGACGGCACCTGGCGGCCTCCGACGATGCCCTCGGCGGGACGGGGACCGGTCAGCGGACTGGGACCCTGCAGGCCGGAACGCGTCGCAGGGCCCGGCAGACCCGGGATGCCCGTGCGGGGCAGACGGCGGTCGACGACGGGGCCGACCGGCGGGGCCATCGGCGGCAGCGGAACGGGCGTCGGGCCGACTGTGGTGACCGGCGGCGCCGTCGGCGGCTGCACAGTGGGCGGCTGCACCGGCGGGCGCGTCGGTGCGTCCGGGATAAGGGTCGTGGAGTCGAGGTTCGTGTTGACGTCGGGCAGCGGCGGCCTCGTCGGCGCGGTCGGCGGCATGGAGATCGGCTCCTGAATGTCCCGGACCGTACCGCTCGGAGTCGATACCTCAGCGCGCTGAAGAGACGTGTGGCTCGTCGCGGTAGCCCCCGTGCCCGTACTCGCATACGTCGCGGAGCCGGTACCAGTGCCACTCCCCGTGCCGTACTCTCGCTCTTTTTCGCCGATACCGTCATTGATCATCGGCTTGAACTCCGGCTGCCGCTCCGACGCGATCCGCGTACTCGTCGCGTCGTAATACGACGACAGCCGCTCCATCGCGCTCACCGCCTCCTGGAGCTTCGGGCCCGTCTCCGCCTCGATCCGGGCCTTCTCCTTCTCCGGGTCGGCGTAGCACATGCCCGCCGGCTTCGGCAGCGCCGCCTTCGCCTCGGTCAGGGCGCTGCCCGCGCGCTTCATCTCCTCGGAGACGACCTTGGTGAAGTCGCCGAGGACCAGCGTCTCGGACACCATGCCGGCGCCCCAGGTGCGGAACGCCTCGGCGCCCTCGCCCTCCCACTTCACTCGGGAGATGTAGTGGCGAAGGTCCGCGGCGATACCGAGGATCTTCGGCACCGCGGCCGCGAGCGCTTCGCCCGCGCCCGTGACGTCCTCGGGCTTGGCGGACGCGATCATCGCGTAGAGGGCGTCCAGGGACTTGCCCTCGAACTCTCCAGACATCGTGCTGCACTCCCCCGCTTAGCTGAATCCGCCGGAGTCACCGGTGTCGGTCGTCGGCTTGGGCGCCGGCTCGCCGGGCTTGGCCGCGCCGCCCTGTCCGGCGTCGCCGTTGTGCTTCTTGTAGTCGTCCTCGGTGCGCTTCTGGATCTCCGCGAAGCGATGGCGCTCTTCTTCGTCCACGCCCGTGTAACCCTTGTCGGCGATCTGCGCCCGGATCCCCATCGCCTCGATCGTCTCGCCGAAGATCTTCGTCAGCTCCTCGAGCCGCGTGCGCACCTTGTCGTACGCCCCGTGCAGCTCGGTCGCCGCGCTGAAGCCCGTGCCGTACGAGGCCGGCGTGACCTTCTGCTCGGCGATCTTCGTGTGTTCGGCGGGTGAGCCCTTCAGCTCCTCTAGCAGCTTCTGCATGCGCGACTGGAAGGTCAGGAGCGTCACGTCTCCGACTTCCAGGCCGTTCTGCTTGCCGCCGTCCCCGTTCGGCCCTGCCACTTCAGTTCCCCCTCGTCCCGCTCGTCACGCGTACGAACTCGCCTACTCTAACCACCTGGTACGACAGTTCCAACTGCAAAGTCACCTAGGTACTCGTACTCATTCGCCGGCTCGTCGCACCGCCCCGCGCCGCCGCCTGCTGTCGCGAATCACCGTGGCCGCTCCTGCCACCACGGCGACCAGTACGGCGCCGATGCCCAGGGCGTACGTGGCAAGGCGCTCCGTGCGCTCCTGCGGGGTCTCCGCCAGGGAGATGTGGGCCGGTTCGGGGGCCGGGGCCTTTGAGGGGCCCGGGTCCGGGGTGGGGCCGGTGAGTGGGGGCTCCGGGCCGTCGGCGAGGGCGCGGACGGGGTCGACGACGCCCCAACCCACGTGGTTGTCATGGCCGTTGACGGAGCGGATGGCGGTCTGCTCGATCCGGGTGACGATCTGCGCGGGCTTCCACTTCGGGTACTTGGCGCGCAGCAGGGCCGCCACGCCGGACACGTACGGGGCGGAGAAGCTCGTACCGTTGTCGACGCACTGGCCGCCGCCCGGCACGGTGGAGACCATGTCGACGCCGGGTGCGGCGACGCCGACGAAGGTGCCGGACTGGGAGAAGGCGGCGCGTTCGTTGTTGCGATCGGAGGAGGCGACGGCGAGGACTCCCGGGAAGGCCGCGGGGTAGGTGTTCTTGAGTTTGCCGTCCATGCCGTCGTTGCCCGCGGAGGCGACCACCACGACGTCGGCGCGGATTGCCCTGGCCACCGCCTGTCCCAACTTCGACTCGGGGCTCAGCGGCTGGGTCGTGTCCTGGGAGATGTTGATGACCTGGGCGCCCTTGCTCACCGCGTAGTCGATGGCCAGCGCCATGCTGTCGGACTTGCCGCTGTTCTTCTCGTCGTTCTGCCGGATCGGGATGATGGTCGCCTCGGGCGCGAGGCCGACGAATCCGGTGCCCTTGCGGGGGCGGGCGGCGATGATGCCGGCGACCTTGGTGCCGTGGCCGACCTCGTCGACCGTCCCGTCGGTCTTGCCGCGCTTGTCGTCGCCGGGGCCGGGGTTCTTCTTGTCGGGCTGGAGGTAGTCCTTGCCGGCCTTGGCGTCGACGGCGGTCTTGAGCTGCGGGTTGACGTCGTCGACGCCGGTGTCGATGACGGCGACCCGGACGCCCTTGCCCTTGGTGTCCTGCCACAGCTCGTCGAGGAGCACCCGCTGGAGCGCCCAGGGCGTGCCCTCGATCTGCTTCTTCATCGGGAAGGTGCACTCGCCGCTGCCGTTGATGTCCACCGGCTGCTCCGGGTCCGCGTCGGCGTACGCCGCCGGGGATGCGCACAGCACGCCCGCCACGGTCATCGCCGCGAGCAGGGAGATCCCCCGGCGCCCCCGGGACCCCCGGGCCCCTTGGGGCCCTTGGGACCTTCGATACGTCCTCACCATCGTCACCCCCTCACGAACCCTGCGGCTGGCGCGCGCTGTTGGTGTCCAGGCGCGGGCCCTTGGACAGGAACTCCGACCATTCGAGTGGTACGAGCACGGGGGTGACCCGCTCGTATCCGAGGCGCTTCTGGGCGTCGCTGGGTTCCGGGCGCCCGTCGTTCTGCTGCTGGTCGGGGGCACCGATCTCGGAGCGGCCCTTGTCACTGTCACCGTTGGCCTGGACGGCGTAGCGCAGTCCGGTGTCGGTGACGAGGAAGAGCGAGCCGTCGGGGCGGGCCTGCTTGCCGCCCTGGAACTGGGTGTAGAGCAGGCCGGTGCCGGGGGTGACGTACGTGCTGGTGCCGCCGGCGGTGATCTCCGCGGGGTACTTGGCACCGGCCCAGGTGGACAGCGTCGTACGGCCCTTGGAGTCCACGCTCTCCAGGACGGAGCAGATGGTGTCCCGGGAGCCGGCGTCGCCGACGGAGTTGATCTGGGTGGACTTCGCCTTCGGCCACTTCAGGCCGCCGCCGAACTCCTGCGAGTCGGGGGTGAGCGACTGCAGGTCGACGGCGGGCGCCTCACCGGCCATGTCGAGGCCGTCGGTCTGCGGGGAGTTGATGATCAGCCAGGCGGTGAAGTCGGAGACCGGCTGCACCTTGCCCTGGAGGACCACGTACTGCTGGGACCCGGAGCCGGTCTTGACGCGCAGCACCATGCCGATCCGGTCCTCCTTCTCGGTCAGGCCGCCGTTGACGCCCGCGTCGGCGCCCACCTGACCGGGAATCGTGGGGTAGTCGACGGGGTCACCGGTCTTGAGGGTCGCCAGCCAGTCGTCGGTGACCTGCTGGGGCTCGCGGTTGACGCCGAACAGCGCGGTGGTGAGGTTCTTGGCCTGTTCGTTGACGCGGTACTTGGTGCCGGTGTCGTCGACCAGGTACTGCGTCTTCCCCGTCTGCCCCTGCACATACAGGATCTGACCGGGCTTCAGCTTGCTCTTGTTCTCGATGCGGTCGGTGTCGCGCTGGGCGAAGAGGAAGGTGGCCTTCTGCACGCTGCCGCCGTTGCCGCCGCCCGGCTGCTCGCACACGGCCCAGCGCTTCGCGGTGCCGGCGTCGGTCTCGCCCGGGAGGCGGTCGGGGGCGTACGGGATGCCGAGGATGGGGCCGCGCGGCGGCTTGCCCTTGTCGAGTTCGGCGTCGTCGACCTGGACGACGTGGAAGTCGTCCGGGTTCAGCAGGAGCCGGGCGGAGGCCAGGTTGAGGACCGGGTGGAGCAGGGTCTTCTTGTCCTTGCCCTTGCCGGTGGTGAGGACGACGTAGCGGGTGGTGGACTGCTTGCCGATGATCACGTTGGTGCCGGGCTTGTCCCAGCCCTTGGGCGCGGTGGGCCGGAACATGCCCCAGGCGCCGAACCCGGCGATCACGAGCGCGCCGATGACGAGGCCCGGGACGACCGCGCGCAGCGGCTTGGGCGCGCCCTCCTCCGTGCCCGTGGGCGAGGGTTGGAGGAATGCCGCCACCGTGCGCTTCTTCGCAAAGGTGTACGCGTTGAGCTCGTCCCGCCGTGATGCCATGAGTCCCCATTTTCGTCAGGCGCGGTCTTCGCGCGGCAGTCCACGGCAGCCCGGGGAGCATGGCGCCCGGGCCCCGGCTGTCGGACCGGCCCCCTACTATGCCTGCTGTCCGCCCGCGCTCGTGGGGCGGGTAGGGTGATCCGGCCGCCAGGGGCCTGCCAAAGGGCCGGTGGGGCACGGTGATCGGGACGAATTGAGGGGGATTCTCCATCATGGCTTCCGCTACGCGGACGCGGCCCACAGCGGCCGCGCCCCCTTCCGCGCCCTCCGCGAACCCGCCCTCGGGGCCCGGTTCGACCGCTCCCTCCTCGGTCCCGTCCTCGGTTCCGTCCTCGGTCTCACCGAGGCTCCAGGCCCGCCCCGGACACTTCGGTGCGTTCCGATTGCAACAGCTCGTACTGATCGAGGTGGCGGCCGCGCTGCTGTTCGTCGCCGCGGTCGTCGACAAGCTGCTCCTGGTGCCCGCCGGCGTGGTCGCGGCGGTGCTCGTCCTGCTCGCGGTGGTGCGCCGGCACCGGCGTTCGCTGCCCGAGTGGCTCTCCACCTTCCTCGCGCTGCGCGCCCGCACCCGCCGGGCCGCCTCCTTCACCGTGCCGGAGGGCACGGAGCCGGGGCTCGCCCCGGTCGTGGAGTGCGATCCGGCGCTGCGCACGTACACGTACAGCGACCGTGAGCGACGGCCGATCGGGATGATCGGCGACGGCACGTTCCTGACGGCGGTGGTACGCGTCGAGTCGCAGGGTTCGGCGCTGCGCCCCGACCGCGGGGCGCGACCGCTGCCGGTCGGGCTCGTCCGGGACGTGCTCGAAGTCGACGGCATCCGCCTGGAGTCCGCGCAGATCGTGCAGCACACCCAGCCCGCGCCCGCGCCGCACCTGCCCGCGCAGTCGATGGCCGCGCGCAACTACGGGCCGCTGCAGGCACAGACGGGCTCACCCGCGCTCCGCGTCACCTGGGTCGCGCTCAAGCTGGACCCGGAGCTGTGCCGGGAGGCGGTCGAGGCGCGCGGCGGCGGTATGGAGGGTGCGCAGAAGTGCCTCGTACGAGCGGCGGACCAGTTGACGAGCCGGCTCGCCGGGGCCGGTTTCCGGGCCGTCGTGCTGAGCGAGCAGGAGCTGACCGCGGCCCTCGCCACCTCGACCTGCGCCAGCCCGATGGCGATAGCGCAGGCGGGCCGCGGCCACGCGCCGGGCCGGCGCACCCAGGAGACCGCGCGCACGTGGCGGGTCGACGACCGGCGCCACACGACGTACTGGGTGGGCCGCTGGCCCCAGTTGGGCGCCGCGGGCGGCGCGGGCGCGTCGATGCCGCAGCTGGTGGCGCTGCTGACGTCGCTGCCGGCGCTCGCGACGACGTTCAGCCTGACGCTGAGCGGGGGTGACCGCCAGGAGGTGACGGTCACCGGACACGTACGGATCACCGGGCGCAGCGACGAGGAGCTCGTGACCGCCCGGCACGAACTGGAGCGGGTGGCGCGCGGCGTGAAGACGGGTCTGGTGCGGCTCGACCGCGAACAGGTGCCGGGCATGCTGGCGACGCTGCCGCTGGGGGGTGCGCGCTGATGACGATGCCAGGGGCGGGAAGCGCAGTGCCCGGCGGGGCACAGGGGCCGATGCCGGGCGGGATGGCGGGTGCGCCGGCGGCCGGGATGGCGGGTGCGCCGCAGGCCGGGATGCCGGTGGCCGGCGGGGCGCCGATGCAGGGCGGAGTGCCGGTGGCTGGCGGAGCGCCGATGGCTGGTGGAGCGCACATGGCGGGCGGGGTGCCCGCCGGCGGTGCGGCCATGCACGGCGGAGTGCCCACGGCCGGCGGTGCGGCCATGCAGGGCGGTGCGCCCGTGGCCGGTGGGGTGCCCGTGGCGGGGCCGTCTGCCGGCATGGCCGGAAACGGACTTTCGGGCGGCACGCACGTCCGGCGGGGCGGCGGGCGGCGGGCCGGCGGTCGCCCCTCCGGGCAGGGTGGAACAGCAGCAGTTCGTACGGGACGGGGCACGAAGGCCCGGTTCGGCTTCGG
The DNA here is from genome assembly GCF_053605265.1 of Streptomyces sp. NPDC003943. Taxonomy (NCBI): domain Bacteria; kingdom Bacillati; phylum Actinomycetota; class Actinomycetes; order Kitasatosporales; family Streptomycetaceae; genus Streptomyces; species Streptomyces sp. NPDC003943. The sequence continues at coordinate 25,000 of NZ_JBSGIW010000034.1, forward strand.
GCTCATCGGCCCGCGCCGGGACCGCCACTCCGTGCCGGTCGACCAACTCGACGCGCTGGCCCTTCCGGTGGGCGACGACGGCATGGTCATCGGCGTCGACGCCGAGGGCCGGCCGGCCGTGCTCGGCATCAACCAGCCGAGCCCGTACGACGTCACGCTCATCGGCGGCCTCTGGACCGCGCAGGTCCTCGCGCTGCGCGCGGCGGCCACCGGTGCCCGCGTCGCCGTCGAGACCGGCCGCGCCCCCGCCTGGACGGCGCTCGCCCAGGCGGCCGGCGGCGGCCAGCCCTGCGTCACCCTGCACGACGTGGGCCGGGTGCCGCCGCAGGGCGCGTCCGCGGGCAGTCCCGTGGTCGTCATCCGCGACTGCGGCATGCGGCCGCCGCGCGGACGCGTGGTGTCCGGGCCGTGGCAGTCGGTCGTGACGCTCCTCCCCTACCTGAGCCCGGTCGCTCCGCGACTGCTCGAGAAGTCCTCGCTCGTCGGCGTCCAGCGGGTCTCCCCCGACGAGGCCGCCCAGATCGGCCGCATCATGGGTCTGCAGCGCGCGGAGTGGGAGGCGCTGTCCACGTTGGCGGACGGCGTGACGCTGTGGTGCACGCCCGGCGACCGTCAGTTCGTGATGACCCAGGCGACGGACGCCGAGACGGGACTGCTGGGCGGCGCCCGCCGGATGGACTGAGGGCGAGAATCGATTGCCAAATCTGTCCATTTTTGGACAGGTTGGGCGCATTTGTATCGCCGGGTGGTTCACTGTCCGGTACCCGCAGGTCACTTGAGGACCGGATGTGACGCTGCGGTGGGCTGTCGGCCCTGCCCGGGGGGCGCGGTTGGCGTTTAGGGTGGGATGTGCCCGCCCACGACTGCACACGGGTGCGCGACCACACCAGGAGGCAAAGTGAACCGCGATCGGGACGAGGTCCAGGGGGGTTGGAACCCTCCCGTCGACGATCAGTCCGACGCAGATCCCGCCGAGATGACGGGTGAGTTCACCATCGACTACACCCCTCCGGCCTGGTACACGCAGAACGCGGCCGGCGGTGGCGGTACGGGCTCCGCGCCCACGCCTCCCCCGCCCACCGGCGCACCCCTCGCCGTCCCCGGCGCCTGGGCGTCACCGCCCGCTGCTCCGCCGGCCCCTGCTCCGCCGGCCCCTGTTCCGCCTGCCCCTGCTCCGCCGGCTCCTGCTCAGGCGGCCGCGCCTTCCGCGCCGGTGGCGCCCGCGGCCGAGCCGTTCGGCGGCGGGGACGTGGAGAGCGGCGCGACGATGCGGTTCTCTCCGGCGGCGCTGAAGCGGGAGTTCGCGGAGCGGGACGCGGCGGCAGCGGCCGGCGCTCCGGCAACGGGCCCTGCGGCCCCGGTACCGGGCGCGGATGCGAGTGCGGCCGCGGAAGCGTCTGCGGCTACGGGTCCGGGCGCGGCTGCGGCTTCGACGTCCGAGGCCGGTGGCTCGGCCTCCGCGCAGGAGACCGACGGGTGGTCCGCCACCGCCGGGGCGCCCGTCGGCACGGCGGGCCCGCTGCCGGGTGCGCTCCCGGACGGCTTCGTCGGCACGACGGGGCCGGCCGCACCTCCGGCGAACGACGGTGACGTGCGGGAGGCTGCCTCCGCGCCCGAGGGCTCCGTCGACGCGGAGGTTCCGGCTGAGCCGTCCGTGGGTGACGCCGCCGCGCCGGAGGCCGATGCGGCTTCTCTCGCCTCCGAGGCGCACGCCGACACGACTTCGGCGCCCGAGGCACCGGCTGCCGAGGCCCCGGCCGGCTCGGCGGTCCCCGGCGTCGGCGGTACCGCACCGGACGCCGACGAGGACCCCGCCTCCGAGGTGAAGGCGCCCTTCGAAGCCTCCAGCGAGGCGGGCGACGCTGCCGTTGACACCGCTTCCCCGGCGGCAGGTGCCGAAGACGAGGCGGCGAGCGCGACGACCGGGGACAGCACCCCGGCCCCGCTCGACACCGGCGGCGTGGACACCGCCGCCTCCGACGACGCGGCTGCGCAGGCCGCCCAGGAGAGCGACTCGCCCGAGAACGGCGACGGCGACGGCGACGGCGACGGCGACAACAACGCGCCTCTCGTCGGCTCCGACGCCACGGCGGGGTCGGACCCGGCCGCCCCCGTCGCCGCGGACGCCACCCCCGGCTTCCCGGCGCCCGCGAGCATCCCCGCTCCCGCCGCCGCTCCCGCCCCGCAGGACGCCGTCCCCGGCGGCCTGCCGCCCGCCGCGCCCGGGCCGATGCCCGTGCAGGGTGGTGCGCTGCCGCCGCTGCCGCCGTCGTTCCAGCCGGCGACGCCCGCGGGCGCGCCGCAGTGGCCGGCGCAGGGCGGGCCGGGTGAGCAGCCGGTGCCGCCTGCGGCCGGGCCGATGCCCGCCGCCGCGTCGTGGCCGGCGCCGCCCGGGCCCGTACCGCCGCAGGCACCGCAGGGCGGCTACGGCTTCCCGCACCCGGGACAGCCCGCCCAGCCCGCTCAGCCTGTCCAGCCCGGCCAGCAGCCCCAGCCGCCGCAGGCCCCCCAGGCCGGCTACGGCCAGCCCACCCAGGCCCCGGCCCCCCAGGGCGGTTACGGCTTCCCGCACCCCGGTCAGCCGCCGCTCCCGCCCCAGGAGACCCAGCAGCCGCAGCAGCAGCCCCAACAGCCCCAGGGCTACGGCTTCCCGCAGCAGGCTCAGCCCCCCGCCCCGCAGGGCGGTTACGGCTTCCCGCACCCGGGACAGCCGGCCCCGTCCGCCCAGCCCGGCCAGCCGCCTCAGCAGCCCCAGCCGCCGCAGGCCCCCCAGGCCGGCTACGGCCAGCCCGCCCAGGCCCCGGCCCCCGAAGCCGGCTACGGGTTCCCGCACCCGGGACAGCCCGGCCAGCAGCCCCAGCCTCCGGCCCCCTCCCCCGTCGACCCCCGTACCGGTGCCGCCTGGCCCACCGCCGTGACGCACGATCAGCGCGAGCGGTCCGTGCCCGGCGCGCCGCTCGGGTACAACGCGGCGGTCGAGCTGTCGTCGGACCGGCTGCTCCGCAACACCAAGCAGAAGGCGAAGTCGTCCCGCAACCCCGGCTCCGCCTCGCGCTTCAAGCTCGGCGGGAAGCGGGAGGAGGCGGAGCGGCAGCGGAAGCTGGAGCTGATCCGGACGCCGGTGCTCTCCTGCTACCGGATCGCGGTGATCTCGCTCAAGGGCGGCGTCGGCAAGACGACGACCACGACCGCCCTGGGCTCGACCCTCGCGACCGAGCGGCAGGACAAGATCCTGGCGATCGACGCGAACCCGGACGCCGGCACGCTGGGCCGCCGGGTGCGGCGCGAGACCGGGGCGACGATCCGCGACCTCGTGCAGGCGATCCCGTACCTGAACTCGTACATGGACATCCGCCGGTTCACCTCGCAGGCGCCCTCCGGTCTGGAGATCATCGCCAACGACGTGGACCCGGCCGTGTCGACGACGTTCAACGACGAGGACTACCGGCGGGCGATCGACGTCCTGGGCAAGCAGTACCCGATCATCCTGACGGACTCCGGCACGGGTCTGCTCTACAGCGCGATGCGCGGGGTGCTCGACCTGGCCGATCAGCTGATCATCATCTCGACGCCGTCCGTGGACGGCGCGTCCAGCGCGTCGACGACGCTGGACTGGCTGTCGGCGCACGGGTACGCGGAGCTGGTGCAGCGGTCGATCACGGTCATCTCGGGGGTCCGCGAGACCGGCAAGATGATCAAGGTCGACGACATCGTGCAGCACTTCCAGACGCGCTGCCGCGGCGTGGTCGTGGTGCCGTTCGACGAGCACCTCGCGGCGGGCGCCGAGGTGGACCTCGACATGATGCGGCCGAAGACCCGGGAGGCGTACTTCAACCTCTCGGCGATGGTGGCCGAGGACTTCGTACGGGCGCAGCAAGCGCAGGGCCTGTGGACCGCCGCGGACGGGCAGGGCGGAATGCCGCCGCACATGGCGCCGCCGATGCCGGGCCAGCCGCAGCCGGGTCAGCCGTATCCGGACCAGCAGCAGCCCTACGGAGCGCAGCCCGCGCCCGGCCGGCCCTACCCGCCGGCGCCGGGTCAGCCGTACCCGCCGCAGCCCGTACCCGGCCAGCCGGCGCCCGGCCAGCCGTACCCGCCGCAGCCGATGTCCGGTCAGCCGATCCCGGGGCAGCCGGGACAGCCGGGGCAGCCGTACGGAGCGCCGCCCGCGCCCGGGCAGATGTACGGGGCGCAGCCGGGCCAGCCGCCCGTGCCGCAGGGATGGCAGCAGCCCCCGGCCACGGCGCAGCCTCCTCAGGCGCCGCCAGCCCCTCAGCAGTAGGGCGTCACAGGAATAGACCAATGAGACCCCGTGCCGGTGTTCCGGTACGGGGTCTCGTGGCATTCACGCAGTCCACAAGGGGTTTGATGCATCGTTGACGACGGCAGATCACCGCTGATACACCTTCGCTTCGTCCATCGTCAGCCCAAGATCCACGGCACAACCCCTACGCGAGGTCACGTCCCATGGTCATGGTCACGAAGGTTCCACCCCGCCCCAGAGCCGTCCACCCCCGCCCCCCGCGCCCCCTCCGTCTCCTCCGCCTCCTCGTCGCGGCCGGGCTCACCGCCGCCTCCCTGGCCGCCGTCCCGGGGCCGGCGCAGGCCGAGGACGACAAGGCGGACTCCGGCTCCACCCTCACCGTCGCCGTCTCGCAGAGCGTCGACTCGCTCTCGCCGTTCCTGGCCCAGAAGCTCGTCTCCACCAGCATCCACCGGCTGGCCTACGAGTACCTGACGAACTACGACGCGAAGGACGCGCACCCGGTCCCGGGTCTCGCCACCGCCTGGAAGGCCTCGCCGGACAAGCTGACCTGGACGTACACGATCCGCAAGGACTCGTACTGGTCCGACGGGCAGCAGGCCACCGCCGAGGACGCGGCCTGGACCTTCAACAAGATGATGACCGACCCGAACGCGGCCACCGCGAACGGCAGCTTCACGGCCAACTTCAAGAAGGTCTCCGCGCCCGACCCGCAGACCCTGGTCATCGAGCTGAAGCAGCCGCAGGCGACGATGACGGCGCTCGACGTGCCGATCGTGCCGAAGCACGTCTGGGAGAAGGTCTCCGACTTCTCCAAGTTCAACAACGACCAGCAGTTCCCGATCGTCGGCAACGGCCCGTTCGTCATCACGGACTTCAAGGTCGACCAGTACATCAAGCTGAAGCCGAACAAGCGCTTCTGGCGCGGGGCGCCGAAGTTCGACGAGCTGGTCTTCAAGTACTACAAGGACGGGGACGCCGCCGTCGCCGCGCTGCAGAAGGGCGAGGTGTCCTTCGTACCGAACCTGACGCCCGCCCAGGCCGCCGCCCTGAAGACGCAGCGGAACATCAGGGTCAACGACGCCCCCGGCCGTCGCTTCTACGCGCTCGCCACCAACCCGGGCGCCCGTGCCAAGGACGGGAAGACCTTCGGCAACGGCAACAAGGCACTGCTCGACCCCGAGGTGCGCAAGGCGCTGTTCCTGGCCGTGGACCGGGCGACACTGGTCGACAAGGTGTTCCAGGGCCACGCCGTCGAGGGCGCCGGCTACATCCCGCCGCGCTTCGCCTCGTACTTCTGGCAGCCGGCCGACGGACAGAAGCGCTCGTACGACCCGGCGAAGGCCGAGCAGGTCCTGGACGCGGCCGGATACCGGAAGAACGGCGACGGCAAGCGGGTCGGCAAGGACGGCAGGCCGCTGGAGTTCCGCATCCTGTGTCACGCCACCGACCCGAACGACAAGGCGGTCGGCAAGTACCTGCAGGAGTGGTGGGGCAGGATCGGCATCGGGCTGAAGGTCGAGTGCCTGGACAGCGTCTCCGACCCGTGGGTGAAGGGCGACTACGACCTCGCCTTCGACGGCTGGTCGGTCAACCCCGACCCGGACTACGTGCTGTCCATCCACACCTGCGGCACGCTGCCCGCGACGCCCAAGGACACCGGCGCCACCGACAACTTCATCTGCGACCCGGGCTTCGACTCGCTGTACGCCCGGCAGGCCGTCGAGTACGACGCCGCCAAGCGCACCGACCTGGTCAAGCAGATGCAGTCGCGGCTCTACGACACGGGGTACATGAACGTCATGGCGTACCCGAACGCCCTGGAGGCGTACCGCACCGACCAGATCCGCTCCATCACCACCATGCCCGAGGCCGGCGGCAACCTCTACGGCCAGGACGGCTACTGGAGCTGGTGGTCGGCCGTGCCCGCCGCGCAGGCGTCCGGCGACTCGGCGTCCGGCGGCTCGTCCACCGGTGTGGTCATCGGGATCGGCGCGGCGGTCGCGGTCGTCGTCGGCGCCGGGATCTTCCTGATGATGCGCCGCCGCTCCACCGCCGACGACCGCGAGTAGCCGTGACCAGCGCAAGCACGCCCGCCTCCTCGGTGGTCCCGGCCGACACGGCCCGGACCGCCGAGGGCGGCGCCCCCCGCACCCGTACCGCCGCCGCCCTGCCGTATCTCCGTCACGCGGCGACGAAGGCCGCCGGCGCGGCCGTCTCGCTGCTCGCCGTCCTGGTCACCAGCTTCTTCCTGTTCCGGATCATCCCGGGCGACCCGGTGAAGACGATGACCCACGGCATGCCCACGACGGCGGAGCAACTGGCGACCCTGCGCCACCAGTTCGGACTCGATCTGCCGCTGTGGCAGCAGTTCACCGACTACTGCGGCAAGGCGCTCACCGGCGACCTCGGCACCTCCTTCCAGTTCCGTGCGCCGGTCGGCGACCTCATCGCGCAGAAGCTGCCGGCGACGCTGCTGCTCACCGGCACGGCCGTCGTCCTCTACTCGGCGCTCGGCCTGTGGCTGGGCACCCGCTCCGCCTGGCGGCACGGCAGCCTCGGCGACCGGGTCAGCACGGGAGTGGCGCTGACCCTGTGGTCGGTGCCCTCGTTCTGGCTCGGACTGCTGCTGATCATCGTGTTCTCGGTCGGCCTGGGGCCGGTCCCGGGGCTGTTCCCGACCGGCGGCATGGAGTCCGGCACCGGCGAGACCGGTTTCGGTTACGTGCTCGACGTGGCCCACCACATGGTGCTGCCGGTGCTCACGCTGGTCGCGGTCGGGTACGCGCAGACGCTGCTCGTCATGCGCTCCTCGCTGCTCGACGAGATGGGCGGCGACTATCTGACCACCGCCCGGGCGAAGGGGCTGCGCGACGACGCCGTGCGGCGCCGGCACGCCGTGCCGAACGCGCTGCTGCCCACCGTCACCATGGTCTTCATCAACCTCGGCCATGTGGCGGCCGGTTCGATCCTGGTGGAGACGGTGTTCTCCTGGCCGGGCCTCGGCGGGCTGTTCTACCAGGCGCTGAGCGTGCCCGATCTGCCGCTCGTGCAGGGCCTGTTCGTGGTGTTCGCCGGCGCGATGATCGTGATGAACCTGGTCGCCGACCTCCTCTATCCGCTGCTCGACCCCCGGGTGGGCCGATGACCTCTCCGACGACCTCTCTGACCTGGCAACGCCGGCGCGGCAGCGTCGCCCGCTTCTGGAAGCAGTACCGCACCCACCGCGCCGGGCTCTGGGGCCTGGCCGGGCTCGCCGTCATCGGCCTGATCGCGCTGGCCGCGCCGCTGCTCGTCGGCGCCGACGTGCAGTCGGTGACACACGCGCCCGGCACCGCCCTGGAGTCACCGAGCGCCGAATTCCCGCTGGGCACCGACCAGTTCGGGCGCTCGCTGCTCGGGCTGCTCGTCTGGGGCGCGCGCATCTCGCTGCTCGTGGGGCTCCTGGCGGCGGCGCTCTCGGTCGCCATCGGCACGCTCGTCGGGATCCTCGCCGGGCACTACGGCGGCTGGTTCGCCACCGTCGTCATGCGGATCACCGACTGGTTCCTGGTGATGCCGACGCTGGTCCTGGCGATCGTGCTCGCGACCGTGATGTCCCGCTCGATGTGGACGGTGATCCTGGCGATCGGGGTGACCAGCTGGCCGACGACCGCCCGCCTGGTGCGCGCGCAGACGATCGCGGTCGAGTCCCGCCCGTACATCGAGCGGGCCACCGCCCTCGGCGGCGGGCACGGGCACGTCATGGCCCGGCACGTGCTGCCGAACGTGATGCCGCTGGTGCTCGCGCAGACCACGCTCGGCATCTCGACGGCCATCCTCACCGAGGCGACCCTCGCCTTCCTGGGACTCGGCGACCCGACCGTGGTCTCCTGGGGCGGGATGCTCCAGGACGCGCGCGAGGCGGGCGCGGTCTCGTCGGGGCACTGGTGGTACCTGGCCCCGCCCGGGATCGCCATCGCGCTGGTGGCGCTCGCGTTCACGCTGTGCGGTCGGGCCGTCGAGTCCGTCCTCAACCCGAAGCTGGGGGTGGGGCGTTGAGCACGCCGCCGCTGTTGGAGGTACGGAACCTCAGCGTGACGTACGGGTCCGGGCCGGCCGCCGTCCCGGCCGTACGCGGCGTCGACCTCACCCTTCCCGCCGGGCGGAAGCTCGGCGTGGCGGGCGAGTCGGGCTGCGGAAAGTCGACGATGGCGCTCGCGCTGCTGCGGCTGCTGCCCGCCTCGGCCCGCGTCGGCGGCGAGATCCTGCTCGACGGCGAGGACGTCCTCGCCATGAAGTGGGGCCGGCTGCGGGCGGTGCGCTGGGCGGGGGCGTCGATCGTCTTCCAGGGCGCGATGCACTCGCTCAACGCCGTGCGCCGGATCGGTGACCAGATCGCCGAGCCGCTGCTCGTGCACGGGATCGCCACCCCGGCGGCGGCCCGGAAGCGGGTCGGCGAGCTCCTGGAGCAGGTGGGGCTGCCGGCCGCGCGGGCGGCGGCGTATCCGCACGAGCTGTCCGGCGGGCAGCGGCAGCGCGTGATGATCGCGATGGCGCTCGCCTGCGATCCGCGGCTCATCGTCGCGGACGAGCCGACGACCGCGCTCGACGTGATGATCCAGGCGCAGATCCTGCGGCTCATCGAGCAGCTGGTCGCGCAGGAGGACATCGGCCTGCTGATGATCAGCCACGATCTGGCGGTGCTCGCCGACACCTGCGACCGGCTGGCCGTGATGTACGCGGGGCGGGTGGTCGAGGAGGGCCCGGCGAAGGCGGTGTACGAGGCGGCCGCGCACCCCTACGGGCGGGCGCTGTCCTCGGCGTTCCCGCGCATCGGCGACCCGGCGTCCCGGCGCGCCCCGCGCGGCCTGCCGGGCGACCCGCCGGACCCGGCGGCCCTGCCGGGCGGGTGCGCCTTCCATCCCCGCTGTCCGGTGGCGGAGGAGCGGTGCGCGTCGGAGGACCAGGAGCTGAGGCCTGTCTGGAGTTCCAGCGCGGGAGAAGGAGCGGCGTCTGGTGCCGACGAATCCAAGGCGGAGGAGGGAGTCGACGCGGTGCGTCGGCGACCGGCGACAACGCCGGAGGCGGCGGTGCCAGACGCCGCGACGCCGCGGGGGAACTCCAGACAGGCCTCAGGGGACGCGGGCGCGGGGCGCCGGGCGGCCTGCGTACACGTGGGGAGCACGGCATGAGCGCGGCACCACTTCTCTCGGCCCGGGACCTGCGGGTGGAGTTCCCGGGGCGGCGGGGCGCTCCGGTCGCCCGGGCGGTGGACGGGGTGGACCTGGACATCGGCGCGGGTGAGATCGTGACGCTGGTCGGCGAGTCCGGCTGCGGCAAGACGACGCTGGCCCGCTCGCTGCTCGGCCTGGTCCGCCCCGGTTCGGGCTCGGTGCGGTTCGCGGGCGCGCCCCTGTCGTACACGGGCAGGGCGCTCAAGGCGTACCGGAAGCGGGCCCAGCTGGTGCTCCAGGACCCGAGCGGTTCGCTGAACCCGCGGCACACGGTGTACGACGCGGTGGCGGAGGGGCTGCGGATCCACGGGTACGCGGGCGACGAGCGGGCGGCGGTCGCGGAGGCGCTCTCGCGGGCCGGGCTGCGGCCGCCGGAGCGGTTCTTCCTGCGCTATCCGCACGAGCTGTCCGGCGGGCAGCGGCAGCGCGTGGTGATCGCGGGCGCGCTGGTCCTGGAGCCCGAACTGATCGTCGCGGACGAGCCGGTGGCCTCGCTCGACGCGTCGGTGCGCGGCGAGATCCTGGCGCTGCTGCTGCGGCTGCGCGACGAACTGGGCCTCTCGGCGCTGGTGGTGACGCACGACCTGGGCCTCGCGTGGAACATCGCGGACCGGGTGGCGGTCATGTACCTGGGCCGGATCGTGGAGACCGGCCCGGTGGAGGACGTGCTGACGAATCCCCGGCATCCGTACACGCAGGCGCTGTTGTCGGTGCTTCCGGAGTCCGGGGGCGAGCCGGTGGTGCTGACCGGCGAGCCCCCGGATCCGGCGCGCGTCCCGTCCGGCTGCCGCTTCCACGCCCGCTGCCAGGTTCTCGCCTCGGGCACGGCGGCGGAGGTCGCGGACCGCTGCCGCACGGAGGACCTGCCGGTGCTCGGCGGGGGCGGCGGCGAGCGGGAGGTGGCCTGTCACTGGGCGCACGGGGCGGCGGTACGGGGCTGACGCCCGTACCGCCGCCGGGGCGGTGTGTGCGGCCGGTCAGTGGGTGGCCGGCTTGCCCGCGGGCTGCTGCGCGGGCTGCGTCGCGGGCTTGGTGACCGGCTGGGCGGCCGGCTGCTGGGCGGGCTTGGTGACCAGCTGGGTGGCCGGCTGGGCCTGAGGGGCCGGCTGGGCGGCGGGCTGAGCGGGAGCGGCCGGGGCGGCGGGCTTGGTCGCGGTGCCCGGCGCGCTCGGGTTCTGCGGCTTCCCGGCGGGCCGCTGCGGGATCGAGCCCTTCGCGAACACCTCGCAGGAGGAGATGTTCGTCCGCGTGGAGACGGACTGCACCGCGCAGGTGTCGTTGCCGACGCCGGCGTCCACCGTGCCCCAGTGCTCGCCGACGGTCAGGAGCGCGCCGCCGGGGCCGGTGATCGTGTCGTCGCCGGGGCCGGACTGGATGAGTCCGCCGGACTCCGGGCCCAGGGCCTCGACCTCGATCCGGTCGTTCTCGCTGCCGCCGATGACGCGGCCCTGGAAGTCGACGGTGCCGGTGACGATGGTGTCGGCGCCGTCGTTGCCGTCGACGAGTCCGCCGCCGCGGCTGAACTCGCCGGGCGCTCCCCAGACCGAGCCCGTGGTGATCTTGTCGTCGCCGTCGTCGCCGCGCACGGTCGCGCCGTGCGCGGCGCCTCTGCCGTGCACGGTGGCCACCGTGATGGTGTCGTTGCCCCGGTTGCCGCGGACCATGCTGAAGCTGTCCTGCGCCACGAGGTGCTTGGCGCGGATGACGTCGTCGCCCTCGCCGCCCTGCACGAGGGAGTCGATGACCAGGCCCTTGACCTCGATGTGGTCGTTGCCCCCGAGGCCGGAGACGGTGACGTTCACCAGGTCGCTGTCGCACAGGATGTTGTCGTCCCCCGAGGTGCCGTTGACCTGGTCACCGGGTGGGGCCGCGACGTCGTTGACCCAGCACTGGTGCATCGGCACCCGCGCCGAGGCGTGCGCGGGCGTGCCCGCGAGCGAGGCCGCGGCGATCAGGACGGCCAGCGCGGCGGGACCGCGCGCGGCGCGGCTGACGGAGCGGGGCGCGACGGACATGCGGAACTCCTCGGTGATCGGTGCTGAATCGTGGTGGGGTCCGCGTACGGGTGCGAGAGCACGGACGGGTACGGGGGGTACGGGGTGGGTGGAGTGGTCGATCCGCTCCCGCGGCGCGGCCGGCGCCGACCGCGCCGCGGGTTCGGATCGGGTGGCGGCCCGGATGCGGGGGCTCGGCGCACGCCCGGCCGCGGTGGGGCTCGGGCGCCGGAGCCGACCCGGCTGCGGGGCGCTCCGGCGCCGGAGCCGACCCGGCTGCGGGGCGATGGGGCGCCGGGGCCTGCCCGTACCGGCTCAGGCCGCGCCGGTACGGACCGGGGTGGTGTGCCGGGGCGCGTAGCCGACGATCCGGCGGGCGCGCAGGTCGCGGGCGGGCTCCGCGTCCCCGTTGGTCCAGCGGCCGAGGCACATCTCGGCGGTGATGCCCGGCCCGAAGCCGGCGATCATGCCGCGGGCGCCCTCCGGGAGGCCGCCCTCCTCGAAGAGCCGGCGCACGGCGTCGAGGACGACGGCGCTGGCGATGTTGCCGTATTCCGTGAGGGTCGCCCGGCTGAACCGGAAGGATTCGGGCGGGACTTCGAGGAAGCGGCTGAGGTCGTCGAGGATGCGCGGGCCGCCCGCGTGGATGATGTAGAAGTCCAGGTTGCCCGCGTCCCAGCCGTGGTCGCCGGCGAGTTCGCGCAGCGCGGGCGCGAGCGGCTCCATGGTGCCGGGCACGCGCTTGTCGAGCAGGAAGTGGAAGCCGGTGGCGCGCACGCTGTAGGCGATCCAGTCCTCGGTGTCGGGCACCAGGTAGGAGTTGTTGCGCTCCAGGGCGATGCCGGTGCCGCCGCGGCCGCGGACGACGGCCGAGGCGACGGCGTCGCCGAACAGGCCGTTGGAGAGCAGCGAGCCGACGCCGAGGTCGGTGGGCTGGTAGCACAGCGAGCAGAACTCGCAGGCGACGATGAGGACGTTGGCGTCCGGGTAGGCGGTGCAGAAGTCGTGCGCGCGGTTGACGGCCGCGCCGCCCGCCGCGCAGCCGAGCTGGGCGATGGGCATCTGACGGGTGTGACCGGGGAAGCCCATGGAGTTGATCAGCCAGGCGGTGAGCGAGGGCATCATGAAGCCCGTGCACGACACGTAGATGATCATGTCGATGTCGGCGGGGCGCAGCTCCGCGTTGGTCAGGGCCTCCTTGACCACGGCCGGGACGCGGGCCTTGGCCTCGGCCTCGTACAGCGCGTTGCGCTCCTCGAATCCGGGGTGTTTCAGGGTCTCCTCGATGGGCTGCACGATGTGCCGACGGGTGACCCCGGTGTTCCCGATCAGCCGCAGGGCGAGGGGCAGTTGGGGGTGGTCGGCATGGCGTGACCGGGCGAGGTCGAGGGTCTCCTCCATCGTGATCACATGCTCGGGGACGGACACCGCGGGCTTGCACAGAGTCACCACGACACGCGCTCCTTCGTCTCGTTTCGCCGTGAACTGGGCCCCACACTCACCCCGCCGTCGCGAGCCCGCAACCGCGAGCGCGAGCGGTCGAAAGCGGAGGGTTGCCGCCAGGCGAGCGAGCCGAGGGGGCGCGACGGTGTCGAAAGGGAGCGCGCGCGGGGGGCGTGAAGAACGAGCGGACGGTCGGCCTCCCCCGGACATCGTCGGAGAGGGTGCCCCCACGGCGGCTCAAGTGCCCCGGGCCGGGCGAGCCGCGCCCCGGGAAAGGGGAATTCGTCCGTACGGGGGGCTGTCGGCGCTCGGCGTGTCGCGGGCCCGGGCGGCTGGGAACACCGTCCACATGACCTCCGAACCCACGGCCGTGCCACGGCCCGTCCGCACCTGGGCGGTCGAGGACCTGCCGGCCCTCGACTTCGACCCGCTGCTGACCGAACTGCTCCATGACGAGCCCGTCGCCCGGATCCGGCTGCCGTTCGGCGCGGACCACGAGGCGTGGCTGGTCACCCGCTACGAGGACGTCCGCGCGGTGACGTCGGATCCCCGGTTCAGCCGGACGGCCCTGCTCGATCGCCAGGTCACCGGGATGACCGGCCACATGGTGGCCTCCAAGGCGGCCCTGAACTACGCCGATCCGCCGTACCACACACAGCTGCGCAAGGCGGTGACGAAAGCTTTCACCGGGCAGTCCACCAAACGGCTGCGCCCGCTCGCCCAGGCCACCACGGACCGGCTCCTCGACGCGATGGAGGCGGCCGGGCGGCCGGCGGACCTGATGACGCACCTGCACGGGCCGCTGCCGCTGTCCGTGGTGTGCGATCTCCTCGGCATCCCGGACGCGGACCGCGCGGAGCTGGCCTCCTGGCCGGACCTCATCCTCTCCTCCGGGCCGGGTCCGGAGAGCAGCCGGGCCGCGAAGGCCCAGATCCACGGCTACATCACCCGGCTGCTCGAACAGCGTCGGGCCGAGCCCGCCGACGACCTGGGCGGGGTGCTCGCCGAGTCCCTGGCCGAGGGGCACATCGACGCCGACGAGGCCGTGTCGCTGGCCATGGCGATCCTGATCAGCGGCGCGCACGCGGTCCGCAACAACAGCGCCAACATGGTGTTCCTGCTGCTCAGCCGGCCGGACCTGACGGCCCGGCTGCGCGCCGAACCCGAGTTGCTCCCGCAGGCCGTGGACGAACTGCTGCGCTGGATCCCGCACCGCAACGGCGTGGGCCTGCCGCGGATCGCCCTGGAGGACGTCGAGGTCGGCGGGGTGGTGATCCGGGCCGGCGAGGCGGTGTACGCGTCGTACCTGGCCGCCAACCGCGACCCGGAGGTCTTCGACGACCCGCACGCCGTCGACTTCGACCGTACGGGCGTCGGCCACCTCTCCTTCGGCCACGGGCCGCACCACTGCATGGGCGCGATGCTGACCCGGATGGAGTCCGAGGTGATGCTGTCGACGCTGCTCGCCCGCTACCCGGAGCTGCGACTCGTGGGCCGGCCCGAGGACGTGCCGTTCCAGTCCAAGGGCCTGATCCGGGGGCCGCGCGAGCTGTACGTGACCTGGTGAGCGTTACGCGGAGGGGTGCGCGGCGTCGTACGCGGCGGTCAGCTCCCGGCACTTCTTGACGTCGTCGGCCATCGCCACGAGCAGGTCGTCGAGGGTGTCGAACTTGAGCATCCCGCGCACGTAGGCGAGGAAGTCGACGGTGACGTGGAGGCCGTACAGGTCCAGGCCCTCGCGGTCGATCGCGTACGCCTCCACGGTCCGCTCGGTGCCGTCGAACTGCGGGTTGGTGCCCACCGAGATCGCGGCGGGCATCCGCTCGCCGGCGGCGGTCAGCCAGCCCGCGTAGACGCCGTCGGCGGGGATCGCGGTGTGCGGCAGGGTCTCGACGTTGGCGGTCGGGAAGCCCAGCTCGCGGCCGCGCTGGGCGCCGCGCACGACGACGCCCTCGACGCGGTGCGGGCGGCCGAGGATCTCGGCCGCGCCCGCCATGTCGCCCTCGGCGACGAGGCGGCGGGTGAGGGTGGAGGAGAACGGCTCGCCGCCGCCGGCGGCGCCGGTCACTCGCAGGTCGATGACCTCGACGTCGTAGTCGTAGGTGGCGCCGAGCTCGGCGAGGTACGCGACGTTGCCCGCGGCGCGGTGGCCGAAGCGGAAGTTGGGGCCCTCGATCACGCGCTTGGCGTGCAGCTTGTCGACGAGGACCTTCACGATGAAGTCGGCCGGGGACAGCTGCGAGAACTCGGCCGTGAACGGCAGGACCAGGACCGCGTCCACGCCGAGCTCGGCCATCAGCTCGGCGCGCCGGTGGTGCGGGGCGAGCAGCGGCGGGTGGCTGCCGGGGCGGACGACCTCGGAGGGGTGCGGGTCGAAGGTGACGACGACGGAGGGGACGCCCAGCTCGCGGGCGCGCTCCACGGCCCGGCCGACGATCAGCTGGTGCCCGCGGTGCACCCCGTCGTAGGAGCCGATGGTGACGACGCTGCGCCCCCAGTCCTCGGGGATGTCCTCCAAGCCACGCCAGCGCTGCACTGTGACCGCTCCTCGTCCGCCTGTACCCATGTCCACGTGTACGCCCGCGCCTGTCGGCGCTGGTCTAAGACTGCCATGAGCATGCGGCTTCGTCGGCATCGGCATGGTGTTGGCCATGTCTCTCAGCTCCCCGCGAATAAAGCGGGAGGCGCCGGTTCCGGGGGCGGCGAGCACGGGCGCGAGGGCGGCGCGGGGCGCGGGGAGGCGCAGCAGGCCGGTGACGAGGGGGTGCAGGACGCAGCGCACCTCCGGCCCCTCCTCCAGCCGCCGGTCGACGAAGGCGGCGACGAGCGGGGCGCCTTCGGGGCGCGCCTCGGCGTACTCGGCGACGAGGGCGGCGGCGCGGCGGGCGAGGCGCGGGGTGTCGACCTCGGCGAGGACGTGCAGGACGGCGGCGGGCTCGTCGCCGAGGAGCCGGCGGCGCAGCGCGTCGAGTACGGGCTCGGGGTGGGTCGGGAGCGCGGCGGCGAGGGCGGCCACGGGCACGGCCGGGTCGGCGGCCGCGCGCGGCAGGAACCGCCCCCGGCAGTCCGGGTCCCGTACGAGCAGGCCGAGCGCGGTCCCGTGCAGGGCCCGGTCGGCGGGCCGGGCGAGCAGCGCGAGGGCCGCGTAGCGCAGGGTGCTCCGGTCGGCGGCGGTGGCGTACGGGGCGACCAGCTCGCCGTACGCCGCTGCCGCCGCCCGCCGCTCCGGCCGCCCGTCGTCGTGCGCCCACCGATCCACGGCCCGGCACAGCGCCGCCGGCTCGTCCGCGGCGAGGGCGCTGAGCAGCCCTTCGGCGAGCGGGTGCGCGGTCGCGACCAGCGCCTCGCACAGATCGTCCACGGCCGCCGACCGGTGGGTGTGCAGCAGCGCCTGCGCGGCGGCCCCGACGGTGGCCCCGGGCGCCCCGGCCAGTGTCCGCTCGTCGCCGAACCAGCGGCAGAGCAGCGGCTGCACCCCGCGCGGGTCGGCCACGAGCCGCTCCGCGACCAGGTCGAGAAAGCGCCCCTCGGGCAGGGGGTCGGCCCCGACGAGCCGCCGCAGCAGGTCGAGCCGCTCGTCCTCGGCGACGGTCAGTCCCCGCCAGAACCCGACGCCGAGTCCGGGCAGCGCGCCCACCGTCCCGATGTGGTCGGCGACCCGTCGCAGCACCGGCAGATACGGCCGCGGATCCGGGGTCCCGTCGAGGAACCCGACGAACAGCCGCGAGGCCCACCAGGCCCCTTCGGCGACCGCGCCGGCCCGGCCCGCGGGCGGTTGCCCTTCCGCGCCGTCGGCTGCGGGGGTTCCCGGGCCGCCGGATTCCGGGCCGCCGCCCGGCGCGGCCCCTCCCCTGGTCGCCGCGAGCGCGTCCGCCAGCCACAGGAGGCGGGGCGTCAGGCCCTCCGGACCGTGGTCGCGGTGCAGGTGGTGGAGGGCCTGGAGGACCGGGCCGATGCGGTGGCGGGGAACGGGGAGCGGGGTCGGGGGGTGGACGAGGGTGGGAAGGGCGCGGTCGAGGTCGAGGTGGGTGGCCTGGAGCCAGTCGGCGAACTCCTCGTGGGCGAAGCGGTAGCCGGGACCGGCCGGGACGAGGAGCGACTCGGTGAGCACGGCCGGGGCCCAGCCGGTGGACCAGGGGAAGAGCTCCTCGAAGGACTGCCGGTCGAGTTCGCCCTGGCCGGGGCCGAGGCAGCGGCGGGCGGCCTCGTGGACCTGGCCGCAGACGCGGGCGGCGAGCCGGCGGACGGCGGTGCCGCGCAGCACGGGGCGGCGGGCGGCGGCGATCCGGACGGCGACGCGCAGGCACATCAGGTCGAGGTGGGCGGCGAAGATCTCGTCGCGGCCCGGCCGGCCCGGCAGGTCGCCGCGGGTGGCGGCGCGCAGCTCGCCGAGAAGCCTGAGGGCGAGCGGGTGCCGGGCGTCCGCCTCGGCGATGCCGTCGTCGGGGACGCCGTGCCGACGCCGGGCCTCGGCGGCCTCCGCCTCGCTGAGGTCGCCGAGGAGGACGGTGGCCGGCTCGGTCCCGTACAGCGGGCTCGCCTGCTCCCAGTGCTCGGGCCGGCAGGCGACGACCATGCGCGCGCCGTTGGCGGTGAGCCACTCCTCGGTCGCGCTGGTCCAGCCCGCGAGGCGATGGGCGAGCAACGGCGGCATCTCCTCGGGCGCGTCGAGGAGCACGAGCAGCGGCCCGACCGCGGCGGCCTCCTCGGCCGTGACGCCGGCCGGGTCACCCGGTGTCCCGGACGCGGCGGCGATCCGCCCGGCCCGCCGCAGCGCCCGCCCCACCGCATCGGCGACGCACCGGTCACCGGCCCGCAGATCGGCCCCGCGCAACCACAGCGCGGGCGCGGGCGCCGGGCCACGGACACGGCGCGCGGCGAGCCCCGCGAGCGCGGTGGTCCGCCCACTGCCGGGCACCCCGACGACGGCCACGACGGGAGCCCGGCCACCCGACCGGGCACCCCCGGCAGGGTCTGGCCCCGGCGCGACAGGCCGACCGCCGCCGAGCGCCTCCCCCGGGTCCGACAACCGCCCGTCCCGGGAGTCCTGGGCCGAACCGGGCGAAGCCCCGGCCGGACCGGGCGCGCCGCCGCCGCCCGAAGCCAGGCCCGGGTCCCCCGGCCACGCGCCGCCGGGCCGCCCGTCCCGGAAGTCCTGGACCGGACCGAGCGTGGTCGGCCGGGCCCCGACCGGCGCCTCGCCGAGGTCGCCGGGCGATGCCCCGGCCGGTCCCGGCGCGCCGCCGCCGCCCGAAGCCAGGCCCGGGTCCCCCGGCCACGTGCCAGGGGAGCTCCCGATCCGCCCCTCGCCGGAGGCCCGGTCCGTGTCCCCGTCCCCGTCCGCGGCCGCGCCGGGCCCGGTGCTCCCGCCCGCGTCCCCGCCCTTCCCGCCGGGAGAGGCCGTTCCGGGGCCCGTCGGCCAGCCTCTTGCCAGCTCCTCGCCCAACTCCCCCAGCCGGCCGTCCGGGTGGTCCTCGGTCTGTCCGAGAGTGGTCGCCGTGAGTTCGAGCACTCCCGCCAGGTTCAGGTCCTGGCCGTAGCAGGGCGCGGCCGAGGCGTTGTGGTGGAGCAGGGGGGCCAGGGGGCCGTGCGGGGGGATGGGGAGGGCGTGGCCGGCGGCGCGGTGGTTGCCGTGGCGGGCGGTGCCGAGGACGGCGAGGACCGCGCCGGTGGTGGGGTCGAGGACGGGGCCGCCGGCGGCCGGGCCGCCGTCCCGGAGGGCTTCGGCGCCCTCGGTGCCGATGGCCAGTTCGAGCGCGGGCCCGGCGGTCGCGCCGAGCACCCGGGCCTCGCGCCAGCCGTGCGCGGAGATCCGTACGTACGCGCCGGGTTCGAGGTCCCGGCGCCGGGCGAGCGGCAGCGGGCGGCAGCCGAGGCCCTGGCTGCAGACGAGCGCGAGGCCGGTGCCGGGCAGCGGGGTGATGTCGCCGGGGCCGGTGCGCCAGGCGCGGCCGTCGGGGGCGCGCAGGAGCAGGGTGTCGTGGCCTTCGACGACCTCGTGGCCGGTGAGGAGGGTGCCGTGGAGGTCGACGGGGAAGCCGGTGCCGACCGGTCGCCCGGTCGGATCCTCGATCCGCACCAGTGCCGCCCGGTCCCCGCTCCGCATGGTTCGAAACGGTAGGGCGGCGATGATCGCCGAGTGAAGCGCGCGAACCGAACGCGCCCCCTCTCACTCCCCCATTCGCTTCGAGCGCCTACACGGGAGGGTGAAAAAACGCGAAGGGGCGGGCACGCCGGCGCGGGGCCCCCCCCTCGTCGAGTCGACCGGGCTCAGCCGAAGACGGCCAGGCTCTTCGCCTTCCCCCGCTGGTCCTCGACCAGCGCGAGCAGCTTGCCCTCCGGCCCGAAGACCGCGACCGGTCCCTTCGGGTACTCCGGCATCTCCAGGCGTACGCCGTTGAGCAGCAGCCGGGCCCGCCTGGCGTCGACGTCCCAGCGCGGGAACGCCGCCTCGGCGGCCTCGGCGACCGGCATGACCGTGAGGTCCTCCTGGAGCTGGTCCAGGGTCCGGGCGCTGTCCAGCTTGTACGGGCCGACCCGGGTGCGGCGCAGCGCGGTCAGATGGCCGCCCACGCCGAGTCCGGCGCCCAGGTCCCGGGCGAGCGCCCGGATGTACGTCCCGGAGGAGCAGACGACGGAGACCACGAGGTCCACGACGGCGGTGCCGTCCTCCGCCGTCGCCTCGCGCACGTCGTACACGCGGAACGAGGAGACGGTGACCGGCCGGGCCGGGATCTCGAACTCCTCGCCGCCGCGCACGCGTGCGTACGAGCGCTTGCCGTCGATCTTGATCGCGGAGACCTTCGACGGCACCTGCATGATCTCGCCGGTGAGCTCGGCCACGCCCGCGTCGATCTGCTCGCGGGTGACCTTCGACGCGTCGACCGACGCCGTGATCTCGCCCTCGGCGTCGTCGGTGATGGTGGTCTGCCCGAGGCGGATCGTGCCCAGGTACTCCTTCTCGGTCAGCGCGAGGTGACCGAGCAGCTTGGTCGCCCGCTCCACGCCGAGGACGAGAACGCCCGTGGCCATGGGGTCGAGCGTGCCGGCGTGGCCGACGCGGCGGGTCTTGGCGATCCCGCGCATCTTGGCCACGACGTCGTGCGAAGTGAAGCCCGACGGCTTGTCGACGATGACAAGCCCGTCGGGCGTCTTTCCCGAGGTGCTCATTCGGCGGCTTCGTCCTCGCCCGGCTTCTTGTACGGGTCGGCCTCGCCGGCGAACCGGGCGCCCGACGACGCCTCGCGCACCGCGGCGTCCGAGGCGCGCGCCCGGTCGAGGAGGTCCTCGATGTTCTTGGCGGTCTCCGGGAGGGCGTCCGCCACGAAGGTCAGCGTCGGGGTGAACTTGGTGCCCGCGGCCTTGCCCACGGCCGAGCGCAGGATGCCCTTGGCGCTCTCCAGGCCGGCGGCGGCGCTCGCGCGCTCCTCCTCGTCGCCGTAGACCGTGTAGAAGACCGTGGCCTCCCGCAGGTCACCGGTGACGCGGGTGTCCGTGATGGTCACGTGCGTACCCAGGCGCGGGTCCTTGATGCCGCGCTGCAGCTTCTCGGCGACCACCTCCCGGATGAGGTCCGCCAGCTTCTTCGCCCGCGCGTTGTCGGCCACTGGTCCGTCTCCTTCTTTGCCTTGCTCATTCAGTCTTCATCAGTGTGGAGCCTGCGTCGCACCGAGAGCAGCTCCACCTCGGGCCGGGCCGCGACCAGCCGCTCGCAGCGGTCCAGCACGTCCGACACGAACCCCGCGTCCCCGGCCACCAGCGCGACCCCGAGCTGGGCCCTGCGATGGAGGTCCTGGTCGCCCACCTCGGCCGCGCTCACGGAGAACTTGCGCTGGAGCTCGGCGACGATGGGCCGGACGACGGAGCGTTTCTCCTTCAACGAATGAACGTCGCCGAGGAGCAGATCGAAGGACAGAGTCCCCACGTACATGCGGTGCCGGATGTCCCGCCGGTTCGGGTTCGACGTCCCGCCGGACCGACGCCCGGCGGGGGAACATCAAAACCGTACACGCAACGGCCGGGGCCGATCGACGGAATACTTTCCGCCGACCGGCCCCGACCTCAGCGCCGCGTGTTACACGCGCGGCTTCTCGCGCATCTCGTACGTCGCGATGACGTCGTCGATCTTGATGTCGTTGAAGTTTCCGAGGTTGATACCACCCTCGAAGCCCTCGCGGATCTCGGTGACGTCGTCCTTGAAGCGGCGCAGACCCTCGATGTTGAGGTTCTCCGCGATGACCTTGCCGTCGCGGATGAGGCGCGCCTTGGTGTTGCGCTTGACCTCGCCCGAGCGGATGAGGACACCGGCGATGTTGCCCAGCTTGGACGAGCGGAAGACCTCGCGGATCTCCGCCGTACCGAGCTCGACCTCTTCGTACTCCGGCTTGAGGAGGCCCTTGAGCGCCGCCTCGATCTCCTCGATCGCCTGGTAGATGACCGAGTAGTACCGGACGTCGACGCCCTCGCGCTCCGCCATCTGCGCGGCACGGCCGGCCGCACGGACGTTGTAGCCGATGACGATGGCGTCGGAGCCCATGGCCAGGTCGATGTCGGACTCGGTGACCGCACCCACACCACGGTGCAGGACGCGGATGTCGACCTCTTCACCGACGTCGAGCTGGAGCAGCGAGGACTCGAGAGCCTCGACCGCACCGGACGCGTCGCCCTTGATGATGAGGTTGAGTTCCTGGACCTGACCGGCCTTGAGCACCTTGTCGAGGTCCTCGAGGGACACCCGGCGGACGCGCTTGGCGAAGGCGGCGTTGCGCTCACGCGCGGCGCGCTTCTCGGCGATCTGGCGGGCGGTGCGGTCCTCGTCGACGACGAGGAAGTTGTCGCCCGCACCCGGGACGTTGGTGAGACCCAGGACCAGGACCGGAGTCGACGGGGTCGCCTCCTCGACGTTGTTGCCCTTGTCGTCGAGCATCGCGCGGACACGGCCGTACGCGTCGCCGACGACCATCGTGTCGCCGATGCGCAGCGTGCCTCGCTGGACGAGGACGGTCGAGACCGCACCGCGGCCGCGGTCGAGGTGGGACTCGATCGCGATGCCCTGCGCGTCCTGGTTCGGGTTGGCCCGGAGGTCGAGCGAGGCGTCGGCGGTGAGGACGACGGCCTCCAGCAGGGAGTCGATGTGCAGACCCTGCTTGGCGGAGATGTCGACGAACATCGTGTCGCCGCCGTACTCCTCGGCCACCAGACCGAACTCGGTGAGCTGACCGCGCACCTTGACCGGGTCGGCACCCTCGACGTCGATCTTGTTGACCGCGACGACGATCGGGACGCCGGCGGCCTTGGCGTGGTTGAGCGCCTCGATCGTCTGCGGCATGACGCCGTCGTTGGCCGCGACCACGAGGATCGCGATGTCGGTCGACTTCGCACCACGGGCACGCATGGCGGTGAACGCCTCGTGACCCGGGGTGTCGATGAAGGTGATGCGACGCTCTTCGTCGTTGACCTGGGTCGCGACCTGGTAGGCACCGATGTGCTGGGTGATGCCACCGGCCTCGCCCGCGATCACGTTCGTCTTGCGGATCGCGTCGAGGAGTCGGGTCTTACCGTGGTCGACGTGACCCATGACGGTCACGACCGGCGGACGGGAGACCAGGGCCTCTTCGCCGCCCTCATTCTCGCCGAACTCGAGGTCGAAGGACTCCAGCAGCTCACGGTCCTCCTCCTCGGGGGAGACGATCTGAACCTGGTAGTTCATCTCGTCGCCGAGGAGCTGCAGCGTCTCGTCGGAGACGGACTGCGTGGCCGTGACCATCTCGCCGAGGTTCATCATGACCGCGACGAGCGACGCCGGGTTGGCGCCGATCTTCTCCGCGAAGTCGGTGAGGGACGCACCGCGCGACAGGCGAATGGTGTCGCCGTTGCCGCGAGGCAGCATCACGCCGCCCACGGACGGGGCCTGCATGGCCTCGTACTCCTGGCGCCTCTGCCGCTTCGACTTGCGACCGCGACGCGCGGGACCGCCGGGACGACCGAAGGCGCCCTGCGTGCCACCACGGCCACCCGGACCGCCGGGACGGCCGCCGAAGCCGCCGGGACGACCGCCGAAGCCGCCGCCACCGCCGCCGGGACCACCCGGACGACCGCCGCCGCCACCGGGACCGCCGGGACGGCCGGCGAAGCCGCCGCCGCCCCCGCCGGGACCGGCCGGACGACCGGCGAAGCCGGGACGACCGCCGCCGCCGCCGGGACCGCCCGGACGACCGCCGGGGCCACCGGGGCCACGACCGCCGGGGCCGGGACGCGGGCCGGCAGCGGGACGCTGCGGCATCATGCCCGGGTTCGGACGGTTACCGCCGGGCGCGCCGGGGCCACCCGGACGCGGAGCCTGCGGACGGGGCATGCCACCGGGGGTCGGACGCGGGCCCTGACCCTGCGGACGCGGGGCGCCGGGAACGCTGCCCGGACCCTGCGGACGCGGGGCACCGGGGGCACCGGGGCCGCCGGGACGCGGCGCGCCACCCTGCGGGCGGGGCGCCTGCGGGCGCGCCATGCCGGTGGAGCCACCGGACGTGAAGGGGTTGTTGCCCGGACGCGGACCGGCCGGACGAGCGCCCGGACGCGGGGCCTGCTGGCCGGGACGGGGGGCCTGCTGACCCGGACGCGGCGCCTGCTGGCCCGGACGGGCAGCGGCCGGACGCGGGCCGGGGGTGGCGCCACCGGGGCGCGGACCGGCGGCCGGGGCCGACGGAGGCGCGGTGAACTCCGGCGTGGTCGGAGCCGGGGCGGCCGGCGCCGGCTTGGGCGCGGGCTTCGGACCCGGACGGGGACCGGACGCGGCCGGAGCCGGGGACGGGGTGCTGCTCGCGGGCGCGGCCGGGGTGACCGGGGCCGCGGGCGCGGCGGGGGCCGGCTTGGGGGCCGGGGCGCCGGGCTTGGGGGCAGCGGGACGTGCCGCGGCGGCCGGAGCCGGTGCCGCGGGCTTGGGGGCGGGCGCCGCCTTGCGGGGCGCGCCGGGCTTGGCAGCGGTCTTGCCGGCGGAACCGCCGGGACCCTGCAAAGCATCAGTCAACTTGCGCACGACCGGCGCCTCGATCGTCGAGGACGCCGAACGGACGAATTCACCGAGTTCTTGGAGCTTGGCCATGACGACCTTGCTCTCCACACCGAACTCCTTGGCGAGTTCGTATACCCGGACCTTAGCCACTTCGCTCCTTTTAGGTCCGGTTACCGCCGGACCGTTGCTACTTCATGGGCGTACTCATCGCGTACTCATCGAGTGCTCATCGCAATCTCGACCTACTTCCAACTCGCGAGGTACCTGACCGCACGGGGTTCCGTGCCGTACTTCTTGTTCACTGCGGTGTCGCTTCCTCGACGTGGCGGCGCAACGCCGCCGTGTCGAGCGGTCCCGCGGTCCGGAAGGACCTCGGGAACGCCCGGCGGCGGACCGCCAGGTCGAGACAGTGCAAGGCGGGGTGCACATACGCACCCCGGCCGGGCAGCGTACCGCGATGATCGGGAACGCACTCGTCCTTATTCACCACGACCCGCAGCAGGTCGCTCTTGGCCGCTCGCTCCCGGCATCCCACACAGGTTCGCTCAGGGCACACGCGGGCATGCGTCCGGCCAGACACGATTAAGTCTACCTCCCCGTTCCGACCTCACCCGTTTGAGGCAAAAATCGAACAGTTGTTGGCCAAAAACGATCTCCGCCTTGCGGCGGGGATCCTCAGGACCTCGGTCTCCCGGGCCCTCAGCCCTCCCGGCCGCTACCGGCGGACTCGGCCGGCTCGGTGTCGGGCCGGATGTCGATCCGCCAGCCGGTGAGCCGCGCGGCGAGGCGGGCGTTCTGGCCCTCCTTGCCGATCGCGAGCGACAGCTGGTAGTCCGGCACCGTCACCCGGGCGGAGCGGGCGGCCAGGTCCACGACCTCGACCTTGGACACGCGCGCCGGGGAGAGCGCGTTCGCCACCATCTCGGCCGGATCGTCCGACCAGTCCACGATGTCGATCTTCTCGCCCATCAGCTCCGCCATCACGTTGCGCACCCGGCTGCCCATCGGGCCGATGCAGGCGCCCTTGGCGTTCAGGCCCGAACGGGTGGAACGGACGGCGATCTTGGTGCGGTGGCCGGCCTCACGGGCGATGGCGGAGATCTCCACCGAGCCGTCGGCGATCTCCGGCACCTCGAGGGCGAAGAGCTTCTTCACCAGATTGGGGTGGGTGCGCGACAGGGTGACGGACGGACCGCGGACACCCTTGGCCACCCGAACGACGTACGTGCGCAGCCGCAGACCGTGCGTGTAGTCCTCGCCCGGCACCTGCTCCTGCACCGGCAGGATGGCCTCGAGCTTGTCGTCCAGCTTGACCAGGACGTTCTTCGGGTCCTTGCCCTGCTGCACCTGGCCGGCCACGATGTCGCCCTCGCGGCGCGCGTACTCGCCGAAGGTGACGTCGTTCTCGGCGTCGCGCAGCCGCTGCTGGATGACCTGGCGGGCGGTGCTCGCCGCGATCCGGCCGAAGTCCGACGGCGTGTCGTCGAACTCCTTCGGCTGCTGCCCCTCCTCCAGGTCGGCGGGGTCTTCCTTCGCCCACACGGTCACGTGACCGGTGTGCCGGTCCAGCTCGACGCGCGCGTGGCGGCGGGCGCCGGGGACACGGTGGTAGGCGATGAGGAGGGCCGACTCGATCGCCTCGACCAGCATCTCGAAGGAGATTTCCTTCTCCTGTGCCAAGCCCTTCAGGAGCTTCACGTCGATGTCCACGGCTACGCCTCCTCTTCCTTCTTGTCCTTGCGGTTGAACTCGATCTCGACACGCGCCTTCGCGATCTCCGCGAACTCGACCCGGCGGGCGGTGGCCTTGCGGCCCTTCACGCCCGGCACCTCGGTGTCGAGGCCGTCCTCGTCCACGGCGATGATCCGGGTGACCAGCTCGCCGCCCTCGGTCAGCTGCAGCTTCACCAGGCGGCCGACGGCACGCTCGTAGTGGCGGTGCTGGGTGAGGGGGCGGTCGGCGCCGGGCGAGCTGACTTCGAGGACGTACTCGCCCTCGCCCATGACGTCCGTCTCGTCGAGCTTCTCGGAGATGACGCGGCTCAGCTCGGCGCAGGCGTCGAGCTCGACGCCCTCGTCCGAGTCGACGATGACCCTCAGCAGTCCGCGGCGGCCGGCCCGGGACACCTCGATCTCCTCGAGGTCGAGATCCTTCGCGGAAACGAGCGGTTCCAGAAGACCGCGCAGCCGTTCGCTCTGGGTGGTGCTCATCCGGGTGACTCCTCGGCCGCGTGTGCTGTTGTGGGTTCGTCGCGTGTCAGATCAAAGGGTATCCGGTCCCGGAGGGTGTTGCCGTCCACCGGCCGGGGCACGCGGGTACGCTCGCCTGCGGTGATCTTCGAAAACGTGAACGCAAGGGAGTGGCGTTGACAACGGTGAACAGACGCGCGCTTCTCACCGTGGGCGCGGCGGGCACGGCGATGGCCCTGACCGGGTGTACGGCCTCCCGTGACACCGGACCGGGGAAGCCGACTGCGGCCGAGCGGGCGGCGGCGGCCGAGGCGGCGCTGCGCCGGCGCTCGGCGACCACCAGCCGCGACCTGCTGCTGCGGTACGACGCGGTCACCGGCGCGTTCCCGGCGCTCACGGCCCGGCTCGCGCCGCTGCGGGCGGCAGTGGCGGCGCACGTGCAGGCGCTCGCGGAGGGCGGTACGGCTCCGGCGCCGGGCCCGACGGGCCCGGTCTCCCCCTCCCCCTCTCCTTCCCGGTCTTTGACGATGATCCGCGTCCCGGCCACCCCGGCCGCCGCGCTCACGGACCTGGCCGCGGCCGAACGGGCGACCGCCGACACCCATTCGGCCGCACTGCTCACCGCGCCGCCCGAGTACGCCCGGCTGCTCGCGTCCGTCGCGGCGGCCGGCGCGGCGCACGCCTTCCTGCTGACCGAGCCGACCGAGGGAGGACGGGGATGACCGCGCTCGACGCGGCGCAGGCCGCGCTCGCCGCCGAGCACGCCGCCGTGTACGGGTACGGGGTCGTCGGCGGCCGCATCGGCCGGGCCCGGCGCGCCGAGGCCGCCGACGCGTACGAGGCCCACCGGGCACGCCGGGACGCGCTGCGCCGTACCGTGCGGGACCTGGGCGGCGAGCCGGTCGCCGCGGCCGCCGCGTACGAGCTGCCCTTCCCGGTCCCGGACCAGGCCGCCGCGGGCCGCCTCGCCGCCGTCCTGGAGGACCGGGTGGCCGGCGTCTACTCCGACCTGGTGCGTTCCGCCGACGGCCCGCTGCGCCGGGACGCGGCGGCGGCGCTGCGCGAGGCGGCGGTCCGCGCCGTCCGCTGGCGCGGCAGGGACGTAACCTTTCCTGGGCTCGCCGAACGGGCCACGGGCAGGGCCTGAGCCGAACTTAAGGGACAACGCACGCATGGGTTTCGAACCGCCGCAGCGACTGGTGCGCGTGCTCGGCGAGACGTACGGGGACGCCGCCGCGGCCGCCTGGCTCGGCACGCTGCCGGAGCTCGCCCGGGACACGCTTGAGCACGCCGGTCTGGTCGCCGAGCGCGTGGTGGCCCCCGGCGGGCGCAGCAGCCTCGTCGTCCTCGTCCCGGGCGCCGTCCTGAAGCTCGCGCCGCCGTTCGCCCGCCCCGACCTGGAGCGGGACGCCCTCGCCCACTGGAACGGCTGGGGCGCGGCGCGGCTGCTCGGCGAGACCGAGCACGGCGGGCTGCTCCTGGAGCGGCTGCAGCCCGAGGTGTCCCTGCGCTCCCTGCCGGAGGCGAAGGCGCTCCTGGAGGCCGCGGGCACCGTGCGCAAGCTGTGGGTGGAGCCGGCGGCCGGGCACGGCTTCGAGTCGGTGGCGGAGCGCACGGAGCGGCAGGCGGAGGGCATGCGGCGGTACGAGGACGGGGCCGAGACCGGCGCCCTCGTCACCGAGGCCCTGGCAGCGCGTGAGGAGCTGCTCTCCGTGACCGGCTCCGCCGCCGAGCACTTCCTGCTGCACGGCAACTTCCGCCAGGGCAAGGTCCTGGCCGCCGACCGGGCCCCCTGGCTCGCGGTCGGCCCGGAGCCGCTGGTAGGCGAGCGCGCCTACGACCTGGCGCGGCTGGTACGGGACCGGGTCGAGGACCTGGTCGCCGCCTCGGCCGGCGCCTCGTCCGCCCGCCGCCGGGTCAACAAGCTCGCCGACTCCCTGGAGCTGGACCGGGAGCGGCTGCGCGGCTGGACCCTGTTCCGCGCCGTCGAGTCCGCGACCCGCGCGCTGACGGCGGGGCGGCGGACGGACGCGGAGCTGCTGCTCGAGTTCGCGGGCTGGCTGTAGGGGAATACCCTTTTTGTAACCTTAGGGCGCTTTAGCCCTCCGGATCGGCTCGACAGCAGGGGGCCGTGATGATCCAGGAAGTGTTGACGGCCGTCATCGCGGGCGGCGTGGCGATCGCGGTGTACGCGGGCGCGGCGGCGCGCGTGGTGAAGCAGTACGAGCGCGGAGTGGTGTTCCGCTTCGGAAGGCTCGTCGGCGAGGTGCGCCCGCCCGGGTTCACGATGATCGTGCCCCTGGTGGACCGGCTGCACAAGGTGAACATGCAGATCGTCACGATGCCGGTGCCGGCCCAGGAGGGCATCACCCGGGACAACGTGACGGTGCGGGTGGACGCGGTCGTCTACTTCAAGGTGGTCGACGCGGCCGAGGCGCTGGTGCGGGTCGAGGACTACAAGTTCGCCGTCTCGCAGATGGCGCAGACCTCGCTGCGGTCGATCATCGGCAAGAGCGACCTCGACGACCTGCTGTCCAACCGGGAGAAGCTCAACCAGGGGCTCGAACTCATGCTGGACTCGCCCGCGATCGGCTGGGGCGTGCAGATCGACCGCGTCGAGATCAAGGACGTCTCGCTGCCCGAGACCATGAAGCGTTCCATGGCCCGGCAGGCGGAGGCCGACCGCGAGCGGCGGGCGCGGGTCATCAACGCGGACGCGGAGCTGCAGGCGTCGAAGAAGCTGGCGGAGGCGGCGCGGCAGATGGAGAGCACGCCGTCGGCGCTGCAGCT
Organism: Streptomyces sp. NPDC003943; assembly: GCF_053605265.1. Lineage (NCBI taxonomy): Bacteria > Bacillati > Actinomycetota > Actinomycetes > Kitasatosporales > Streptomycetaceae > Streptomyces > Streptomyces sp. NPDC003943. Next base: position 53,904 of record NZ_JBSGIW010000034.1, read on the forward strand.
GCGGCTGCTGCAGACGGTGATGGCCGTGTCGGCCGAGAAGAACTCGACGCTGGTGCTGCCGATCCCGGTCGAGCTCCTCCGCTTCCTGGAGCGTGGCGCGCCCACGACGTCGAGCTCGTCGACGTCGGCCTCGACGTCGGCGTCGGCGTCGGGCTCGATCCCGCCTCTGCCGCCGTCCCAGGAGCCCATTCCGGGGCTCCCGACCCCCGCGTACCTGGCGGGGCGGGCGGACGCGATGGAGGCGGTGGAGGCGGTGGAGGACCTGACGGGGGCGTCGGTGGAGCCGTCGGCACCGACGGACGGGGAGTCCTGACCCCGCGCCGGCCCGGCGGCGGGTTCCGTCCCGCGGCACGAATGCGCCGAGGGGGCGCGGGTCCTTGGGACTCGCGCCCCCTCGGGGGTCACCAAATCAGGCGGAGAGGCGGGCGATGGCCTCGGCCACCGGGAGTTCCTCGCGCTCGCCCGTGCGGCGGTCCTTGAGCTCCACGACGCCCTCGGCCGCGCGGCGTCCGGCGACGAGGATCTTGGGCACGCCGATGAGCTCGGAGTCGGTGAACTTGACGCCCGGGGAGACGCCCGCGCGGTCGTCGACGAGGACCCGGAGGCCGGCGGCCGCCAGCTTGTCGGAGACCTCCAGGGCGAGCTCGGTCTGCAGGGCCTTGCCGGCGGCGACGACGTGGACGTCGGCGGGGGCGACCTCGGCGGGCCAGCACAGACCCTTGTCGTCGGCGGTCTGCTCGGCGAGCGCCGCGACCGCGCGGGAGACGCCGACGCCGTACGAGCCCATGGTGACGCGGACGGGCTTGCCGTTCTGGCCGAGCACGTCGAGCTTGAGCGCGTCGGCGTACTTGCGGCCGAGCTGGAAGATGTGGCCGATCTCGATCGCGCGGTCCAGCTTCAGGCCGGTGCCGCACTTGGGGCACGGGTCGCCGTCCTGGACGACGACCACGTCGACGTACTCGGAGACCTCGAAGTCACGGCCCGCCACCACGTTCTTGGCGTGCATGCCGTCCTTGTTGGCGCCGGTGATCCACGCGGTGCCGGGGGCGACGCGCGGGTCGGCGATGTACGTGACCTTCTCCAGGCCCTGCGGGCCGACGTAGCCGCGGACCAGGTCGGCGCGCTCGGTGAAGTCGGTCTCGGTGACCATCTCGACGGTGGCCGGGGCGAAGTGCGCCTCGACCTTGTCCATGTCGACCTCGCGGTCGCCGGGGACGCCGACGGCGACGATCTCGCCGTCGACCTTCACCAGGAGGTTCTTGAGCGTGGCCGAGGCCGGGACGCCGAGCGAGGCGGCGAGCGTCTCGATGGTCGGCGTGTCGGGGGTGGGGATCTCCTCGGCGGCCGGGACGGCGGAGCCGTCGACCGTCTTGAGCTCGTAGTACACCGCCTCGGTGTTGGCCGCGAAGTCGCAGTTGGGGCAGTCGGCGAAGGTGTCCTCGCCGGCCTCGGCGGGGGCGAGGAACTCCTCGGACTTGGAGCCGCCCATGGCGCCGGCGGTGGCGGCGCAGATGCGGTAGTCGAGGCCGAGGCGCTCGAAGATCCGCTGGTACGCCTGGCGGTGCAGGCCGTAGGAGGTGGTGAGGCCCTCGTCGTCGAGGTCGAAGGAGTAGGAGTCCTTCATGAGGAACTCGCGGCCGCGCAGGATGCCGGCGCGGGGCCGGGCCTCGTCGCGGAACTTCGTCTGGATCTGGTAGAGGGTGACCGGCAGGTCCTTGTAGGAGGACGCCTGGTCCTTCACCAGGAGGGTGAAGATCTCCTCGTGGGTGGGGCCGAGGAGGTAGTCGCCGCCCTTGCGGTCCTGGAGGCGGAACAGCTCGGCGCCGTACTCGTCCCAGCGGCCGGTCGCCTCGTAGGGCTCGCGGGGCAGCAGGGCGGGCAGGGAGACCTCCTGGGCGCCGATGGCGTCCATCTCCTCGCGGACGATGCGCTCGACGTTGGAGAGCACCTTCTTGCCGAGGGGCAGCCAGCTCCAGATGCCGGCGGCGGTGCGGCGGACGTAGCCCGCGCGGACGAGGAGCTTGTGGCTGAGGACCTCGGCGTCCGCCGGGTCGTCGCGCAGCGTCTTCGCCATCAACTGGGACATGCGCTGGACCGGTGCGTTGGCCATGGTTCTCGTACTCCTGCCGGGTAAGGGTGATGGCCCCGAGGTTAGCCGGGCGCCCCCGGCTCGGAGAAATCAGTTCCGGCGCTTGAGCGGCAGCGGGGCGCCCATGACCGCGTACGGGCGCGGCGCACTGGGGAACAGGACGCGGCGGGCGAGGTCGGTGTAGCCGAGGGAGCGGTAGAGGCCGCGGGCCGGGCTCTCGGTGTCGATGGCGGAGAGGATGGAGCGCGGCAGCGCGGACTGGTCGGTGATGGTGGTGATCAGTCCGCGGCCGAGGCCCCGGCCCTGGTAGCCGGGGTGGACGTGGAGTTCGGTGATGACGAAGGAGTCGTCGAGCCAGCCCTCGTGCCCGCCGGCGCGCAGATACGGTTCGACGACCGTGGACCACCAGTGGGTGCGGTCGTTGGGCATCCCGTAGACGAAGCCGACGAGCCGTCCGTCGGGGGTGGTGGCCCCGTAGGCGCGGGCGCCGGGGTTGAGCAGGTGGCGCACGACGATGTGGCGGCGTACGGCGATCTCCGCGGCGTCGAGACCGAAGGCGAGGGCCTGTACGGCGAGGGCTTCGTCGACCCGGGCGGCGAGGTCGACGGGAGCGATCACGACCTTCGAGTCATCCATGCGCTCATCCATGCGCCGCACCCTACAAGCACCCCTGGTCGTTCAGAACAGCACGCTCATGAAGGCGCCGACCTCCTGGAAGCCGACGCGCTGGTACGCGGCCCGGGCGGGGGCGTTGTAGTCGTTGACGTACAGGCTGACGACGGGCGCGACGTCGGCGAGGGCGTACTGGAGGACGGCGGCCATGCCGGTCTCGGAGAGGCCCTTGCCGCGGTGTTCGGGGGCCACCCAGACGCCCTGGATCTGGCACGCCTGGCGGGTGGCGGCGCCGATCTCGGCCTTGAAGACGACCTTGCGGTCCTCGATGCGGGCGAAGGAGCGGCCGGAGCCGACGAGTTCGGCGACGCGGGCCTGGTAGAGCAGTCCGCCGTCGCCGGACATCGGGGAGATGCCGACCTCCTCGGTGAACATGGCCACGCACGCGGGCATGATCACCTCCATCTCGTCCTTGCGGACCCGGCGGACCAGCGGGTCGGGCTTCACGGTCGCGGAGGGCGCCTCGGCGGTCATGAGCGGCTGGTGGGCGCGGACGTCGCGGGCGGGGCCCCAGCCGGGTTCGAGGAGCCGCCAGAGCTGGGCGGTGGGTCCGGCGGGGCCGACGATGGAGGAGCAGCGGCGGCCGATCCGGCGGGCCCGGTCGGCGAAGGCGCGGACGGCCTCGGGGGTGGCGCAGATGGGGACGAGGTTGGCGCCGGAGTAGCAGAGCGAGGTGAGCATCCCGTCGCGGTACCAGCCCCACATCTCGCCGCCGAGCCGCCAGGGGTCGAGCCCGGCCATCTGGACGCGGGCGGTGACGAAGGCGTTCTCGACGGGCGCGCTGTCGAGCACGGCGAGCGCGGCGCCGAGGTCGGCGGGTTCGAGGACCCGCGTCGATGATTGCGTCAACACGTGGGGCCTCACCGTACGGTTCTGCTGGTCCTGGCACTGTACCCCCGTTTCCCGCTGCCGAGGGGTACGAAAAAAGCCCCTCCGTGGCGGAGGGGCTTCTTGCGCGGGCGGTGCGGGCGGGGCGGTCAGCCGGCGACGGAGACGGTCGGCTCGCCGCTCATGACGCCGTCCTTCTCCATCTGCTCGGCGATCTTCATGGCCTCGTCGATGAGGGTCTCGACGATCTTCGACTCGGGGACGGTCTTGATGACCTCGCCCTTGACGAAGATCTGGCCCTTGCCGTTGCCGGAGGCGACGCCGAGGTCGGCCTCGCGGGCCTCGCCGGGGCCGTTGACGACGCAGCCCATGACGGCGACGCGGAGCGGCACCTCCATGCCCTCGAGGCCGGCGGTGACCTCCTCGGCGAGCTTGTAGACGTCGACCTGGGCGCGGCCGCAGGACGGGCAGGAGACGATCTCCAGGCGGCGCTGGCGCAGGTTGAGCGACTCCAGGATCTGGATGCCGACCTTGATCTCCTCGGCCGGCGGGGCGGAGAGGGAGACGCGGATGGTGTCGCCGATGCCCTCGGAGAGCAGCGCGCCGAAGGCGACGGCGGACTTGATGGTGCCCTGGAAGGCGGGGCCGGCCTCGGTGACGCCGAGGTGCAGCGGGTAGTCGCACTGGGCGGCGAGCTGACGGTAGGCGTTGACCATCACGACCGGGTCGTTGTGCTTGACCGAGATCTTGATGTCGTGGAAGCCGTGCTCCTCGAAGAGGGACGCCTCCCAGAGGGCGGACTCGACGAGCGCCTCGGGGGTGGCCTTGCCGTACTTCGCGAGGAGCCGCGCGTCGAGCGAACCGGCGTTGACGCCGATGCGGATCGGGGTGCCGGCCGCGGAGGCCGCCTTGGCGATCTCCTTGACCTTGTCGTCGAACTGCTTGATGTTGCCGGGGTTGACGCGGACCGCGGCGCAGCCGGCGTCGATGGCGGCGAAGACGTACTTCGGCTGGAAGTGGATGTCGGCGATGACCGGGATCTGCGACTTCTTCGCGATGGTGGCGAGGGCGTCGGCGTCGTCCTGGGTGGGGCAGGCCACGCGCACGATCTGGCAGCCGGAGGCGGTCAGCTCGGCGATCTGCTGGAGCGTGGCGCCGATGTCGGACGTGCGGGTGGTGGTCATCGACTGCACCGACACGGGGGCGTCGCCTCCGACGGCCACCGATCCGACCTGGATCTGGCGGCTCTTGCGCCGTTCGGCGAGCCGGGTCGGAACGGTCGGGATACCGAGAGAGATCGCGGTCATCAGCTGTACAACCCCAAGGTGTGGTTCATCGGGCTCAGGTCTTCGAGATTACCGTCCCGGCGGCGGGTGGCCGGACACCGCACGGCTTCCGGCCACCCGCACCGCCGAACGGTTCAGGTGATCTTCACCGGATTGACGATGTCGGCGACGAGGACGAGCAGGGTGAAGCAGACGAACACGCCTGCGACGACGTACGCGGCCGGCATCAGCTTGGCGACGTCGAACGGGCCCGGGTCGGGCCGCTTGAAGATCCGGGCGACGTGCCGGCGCAGCGACTCCCACAGGGCGCCGGCGATGTGGCCGCCGTCGAGCGGGAGCAGCGGGAGCATGTTGAACAGGAACAGCGACACGTTGAACATGACCAGCAGGTTCATGAACATGACGAGGATGGTCGTCTTCGGGGCGTCGATGGTCATCAGCTCGCCGGTGATGCGGGCGGCGCCGACGACGCCGACGGGCGAGTCCTGCTTGCGCTCGCCGTCGCCGAAGGCGGCGTTCCACAGGTCGGGGATCTTGCCGGGCAGGGCGATGACGGACTTGACGCCGGCCTTCATCTGCTCGGTCATCCGGTCCGCGGACTGGCTGAAGGTGAGCGGCAGGACCTCGCTCTTGGAGGCGAAGCCGAGGTATCCGGCGGGGACGGTCTGGTACGGCTGGACGATCCGGCCGTCGGCGTCCTTCTTGTAGACCTCGTTCTTGATGAGCGTGGGGTGGAGGTCGATCCGCTGCCCGGCCCGCTCGACGGTCACCGTGGCGGGGCCGATGGTCCCGCGGATGTGGTCGGAGAGGGTGTTCCAGTCGTCGACCGGGGTGCCGTTGAAGGCGACGATCCTGTCGCCCTCCTTGAGCCCGGCGGCGTACGCGGGCGAGACCGGGTCGCCGGCCTGGCACTTCTCGCGCTTGCTGTCGGCGGCGATGACGCACTTCTGGACGCCCGCGACCTTGGTCGTCTGGGTCTCGAAGCCGATGGCCATGGCGCTGCCGAAGAACAGCACGACGGCGAGCACCAGGTTCATGAAGGGCCCGGCGAACATGACGATGACGCGCTTCCACGGCTTGCGCGTGTAGAAGAGCCGGTCCTCGTCGCCGGGCTGGAGCTCCTCGAAGGATGCCTCGCGGGCGTCCTCGATCATGGACCGCCAGGGCGAGGTGGAGCGGGCCTCGATGCGCCCGTCCTTGCCGGGCGGGAACATGCCGATCATGCGGATGTAGCCGCCCGCGGGGATGGCCTTGAAGCCGTACTCGGTCTCGCCCTTCTTCCGCGACCAGATGGTGGGGCCGAAGCCGACCATGTACTGCGGGACGCGGATGCCGAACAGCTTGGCCGTGGAGAGGTGGCCGAGCTCGTGCCAGGCGATGGAGACGAGCAGGCCCAGCGCGAACAGCACCAGGCCGAGTACGTACAGGAAAACCGTCATGCGCGCGCCTCCGCGATTGCCTTCGCCGCGAGTTCCCGGGCCCGGGCCCGTGCCCAGGTCTCCGCTTCCAGGACGTCCGACACCGTGAGCGAGGTTCCCCTGCCGGGGTCCCCGTGCTCGGTGACGACTGCGGTGACCGTATCCATGATTCCGTTGAACGGCAGCTTTCCGGCGAGGAAGGCGTCCACGCACTCCTCGTTGGCGGCGTTGAAGACGGCGGGGGCGGTGCCGCCGAGCGTGCCGACGTGGCGGGCGAGGTTCACGGACGGGAAGGCGTCGTCGTCGAGGGGGAAGAACTCCCAGGTGGACGCCGTGGACCAGTCGAAGGCGGGGGCGGCGTCCGGGACCCGCTCGGGCCAGCCGATGCCGATGGCGATCGGGCCGCGCATGTCCGGCGGGGTGGCCTGGGCGAGGGTGGAGCCGTCCGTGAACTCGACCATGGAGTGCACGTACGACTGCGGGTGGACGACGACCTCGATGCGGTCGAACGGGATGTCGTAGAGGAGATGCGCCTCGATGACCTCCAGGCCCTTGTTCACCAGGGTCGCGCTGTTGACCGTGATGACCGGGCCCATGGCCCAGGTGGGGTGCGCGAGCGCGTCCTCGCGGGTCACGTTCGCCAGCTGGTCGCGGGTACGGCCGCGGAACGGGCCGCCGGAGGCGGTGACGACCAGCTTGCGGACGTCGGCGCGGGTGCCGGCGGCGAGCGCCTGGAAGAGGGCTGCGTGCTCGGAGTCGACCGGGATGATCTGGCCCGGCTTGGCCAGCGCCTTCACCAGCGGACCGCCGACGATCAGCGACTCCTTGTTGGCGAGCGCGAGGGTCCGGCCGGCCTCCAGGGCGGCGAGGGTGGGCGCGAGGCCGATGGAGCCGGTGATGCCGTTGAGGACGGTGTGGCACGGGGACGCGGCGAGCCGGGTCGCCGCGTCCGGGCCGGCCAGGATCTCGGGCAGCCGCTCGGATCCGTACAGCGCCTTCAGGGCCGTGCGCAGCTCCTCGGCCGCGTCGTCACGGGCGACCGCCACCGCCTCGACCTTCAGCCGGTGCGCCTGCTCGGCGAGCAGCCCGATCCGGCCGCCGGAGGCGGCGAGGGCGGTGACCCGGAAGCGGTCGGGGTTGCGCAGGACCAGGTCGATGGCCTGGGTGCCGATGGACCCGGTGGAGCCGAGGACGACGATGTCCCGGCGTCCTTCGGACACGTCGAAGGCGATGTGCGGGTCGGCGAGAGGAGAGGGGCGGTCGCTCATGCCCCCATTCTTGCCGCAAAGACCGGCGCGTTTCACAGCCCCCGGGCGAAGCCGCCGAAGACCGTGTGGAAGTCCGGGAAGGTCTTCCGTACGCAGCCGGGGTCGTCGTACGTGACGCCGGGGGTGCGCAGCGCGGTGACCGCGAAGGACATCACGATGCGGTGGTCGCCGTGGGTGGCGATCTCCACCGGTCCGCGCGGGGTCCCGGGCCGGATCTCGATCCAGTCGGGGCCGGTCTCGACGCCGACGCCCAGCCGGCGCAGGTTCTCGGCGCAGGCGTCGAGCCGGTCGCACTCCTTGACCCGGGTGTTGGCGACGTCCTCGATGCGGACCGGGCCGTCGGCGAAGGGCGCGAGGGCGGCGAGGGTGGGCATGGTGTCGGAGATGTCGCGCATGTTGACGGTGAGGCCGCGCAGGGTGCCGGTGGAGCGGACGGTGGTCCGGTCCTCGGCGACCGTCACCTCGGCGCCCATGCGGCCGAGCACGTCGACGAAGCCGAGGTCGCCCTGGAGGGCGCCGGTGCCCAGGCCGGGCACGGTGACCTCGGCGCCGGGGACGAGGGCGGCGGCGGCGAAGAAGTACGAGGAGGTGGAGGCGTCCGGCTCGATGGCGTACGTGGTGGCGCGGTAGCCGGTGGGCGCGACGGTGTACGTACGGGTGCGGCCGTCGGCGCCGTCCTCGCGGCTGATCTCGGCGCCGAAGCTCCGCATCATCGCGAGGGTGATCTCGACGTACGGCTCCGAGACCAGGTCCGTGACGGTGATCGCGAGGCCCTCGGTGGTGAGCGGGCCGAGCATGAGGAGCGCGGTCAGGTACTGGGAGGACTGGCCGGCGTCGAGGCGGATCGCGCCGCCCTTGATGCCGCGGCCGGTGACGGTGAGCGGGTGGTGGCCCTCGCGCTCGCCGTGGGCGAGGTCGACGCCGAGCTCGCGCAGCGCGGTCGAGAGCGGGCCGAGCGGGCGGCGGCGCATCTGCGCGGAGGCGTCGAAGCGGAAGGTGCCGTGGCCCGCGGCGGCGAGCGCGGGCAGGAAGCGGGCGGTGGTGGCGCCGTCGCGGCAGTAGACGTCGGCCTCGGCGACCCCGGGCCCGGCGGGCCGGCCCTCGATGTGCCAGGCGCCGGGCTCCTGCCGGACGGCGTAGCCGAGGGCCTTCAGGCCCTCCACGAAGCCTTCGCTGTCGTCGGAGTGGAGCGGCCGGAGCAGGGTGGTGGTGCCTTCGGCCGCGGCGGCGAGGAAGAGGGCGCGGGCGGTGACGGACTTGGAGCCGGGGATGTCGATGACGGTCACGCCGGTCATCCTGCCGTGGCGGGCGGAACGGCGGGGGTCCCGTCCGCAAACTGGACGGGACCCTGACGTTTCTCTGTAGGACGGTCAGGCGATGGGGCGGTGCACGTTCTCCCTGGCCGACGGGCCGGGGGTGGTGTCGGCGATCCACGGGCCGTCGCCGCTGGGGTCGAGGATGCCCTCCTCCAGCCAGGTGTACGAGCCGGCGAGCACGCCGTCGACGACCTTGCGGTCCAGGTCGTCGGTGTTGGCCCAGAGCCGGCCGAACAGCTCGGCGATCCGCAGCCGGGCCTGGCGGCAGAAGACGTCGGCGAGCTGGTGGGCCTCGCGGCCGTGCTCGCCGGTGGTGCGCAGGAGTTCGGCGCGCACGCAGGCGGCGCTCATCGCGAAGAGTTCGGCGCCGATGTCGACGATCCGGCCGAGGAACGCCTGCTTGAGCTCCATCTTCCCCTGCCAGCGGGACATCGCGTAGAAGGTGGAGCGGGCGAGCTTGCGGGAGGTGCGCTCGACGTACCTGAGGTGGCCGGCGAGGTCGCCGAACTCGCCGAACGCGCCCGGGAGCTGTCCCTGTCCGGCGACGAGCTGCGGCAGCCAGCGGGCGTAGAAGCCGCCTGCCCGGGCGCCCGCCCTGGCCTTGTCGGCGAGGGCCTTGTCGGGGTCGATGATGTCGCCGGCGACGGCGAGGTGGGCGTCGACGGCCTCCCGCGCGATCAGCAGGTGCATGATCTCGGTGGAGCCCTCGAAGATGCGGTTGATGCGCAGGTCGCGCAGGAGCTGCTCGGCGGGGACCGCGCGTTCGCCGCGGGCGGCGAGCGAGTCGGCGGTCTCGTAGCCGCGGCCGCCGCGGATCTGGACCAGTTCGTCGGCGATCCGCCAGGCCATCTCGGAGCCGTACAGCTTGGCGAGGGCGGCCTCGATGCGGATGTCGTTGCGGTCCTCGTCGGCCATCTGGGAGGCGAGGTCGACGACGGCCTCCAGGGCGAAGGCGGTGGCGGCGATGAACGAGATCTTGGTGCCGACGGCCTCGTGCCGGGCGACCGGCTTGCCCCACTGCTCGCGTTCGGCGGCCCATTCGCGGGCGATCTTCAGGCACCACTTGCCGGCGCCGGCGCAGGCCGCGGGCAGCGAGAGCCGGCCGGTGTTGAGGGTGGTGAGGGCGATCTTGAGGCCGGCGCCCTCGGGGCCGATGCGCTGCGCGGCCGGGACCCTGACCTGGTGGAAGCGGGTGACGCCGTTCTCCAGGCCGCGCAGGCCCATGAAGGCGTTGCGGTGCTCGACGGTGATGCCGGGCGAGTCCGCCTCGACGACGAAGGCGGTGATGCCGCCCTTGTGGCCCTCGGATGCGGGGACGCGGGCCATGACGACGAGCAGGTCGGCGATGACGCCGTTGGTGGTCCACAGCTTCACGCCGTCGAGCACGTAGGCGTCGTCGCCGTCGGGGACGGCGGTGGTGGCGAGCCGGGCCGGGTCGGAGCCGACGTCGGGCTCGGTGAGGAGGAAGGCGGAGATGGCGCCGGCGGCGAGCCGGGGCAGGAAGGCGTCCTTCTGCTCCTGGGTGCCGAAGATCTTCAGCGGCTGCGGTACGCCGATCGACTGGTGCGCGGAGAGCAGCGCGCCGAGCGCGGGGCTGACCGAGCCGACGAGGGCGAGGGCCCGGTTGTAGTACAGCTGGGTGAGGCCGAGCCCGCCGTACTTCGGGTCGATCTTCATCCCGAAGGCGCCGAGTTCACGCAGGCCGGCGATGGTCTCGTCGGGGATGCGGGCCTCGCGCTCGATGCGGGCGCCGTCGACCTCGGTCCGGCAGAAGGCCCGCAGCCGGTCGAGGAACGCCTCGCCGCGCCGGACGTCCTCGTCGGCGGGCAGCGGGTGCGGATGGATGAGGTCGAGGCGGAACCGGCCGAGGAAGAGTTCCTTGGCGAAGCTGGGTTTGCGCCAGTCCTGCTCGCGCGCTGCCTCGGCGACCTGCCGGGCCTCGCGCTCGCTGACCTTGGGCGGCCGCTGGGTGGGTGCGGACATGAGGAGGGTCACCTCGCCGCTCGTCGGGGGATGGGGCTACTCCCCGTCGTACCCGATATCCACCAGTTGGGAAAGACGAGCGGAGCGGGTGCGGACCCGGCTAGGGTCCGCGGCATGTCACAGCCGATCAAGCTCGTTGTCCACCTCACCACCCTGCCCGGCCGGGGCGATGACCAGGTCGCCGCCTTCGAGCGGCTCGCGCCGCTGGTGCGCGCGGAGGAGGGGTGCCTGCAGTACGACCTGCACCGGGTCGCCGACGATCCGGACCGGTTCGTCATCCTGGAGCGCTGGGCCTCGGCCGAGGCGCTCGCGGCCCATGACGCGGCCCCGCACATGGCGGCGGCGGCCGTGGCGAACAAGGCGTTCCGGGCGGGCCCGGCGGAGGCGTTCCGACTGGAGGACGAGCCGGTGGCGTAGCGGGCCGGTGGCGTAGCGGAAAGGAGACGGCCCGAGCCCCCGCACAGTGGGCTCGGGCCGTCGGCCGAGGGGTACGGAGTGGTTACTCCGTACGGATCAGAGCGCCAGGCCCGTGAGGACCATGACCCGCTCGTAGGTGTAGTCGTCCATGGCGTACTTGACGCCCTCGCGGCCGACGCCGGAGCGCTTGGCGCCGCCGTACGGCATCTGGTCGGCGCGGTAGGACGGGACGTCGCCGACGATCACGCCGCCGACCTCGAGGACGCGGTGGGCGCGGAAGGCGGTCTGCAGGTCGTGGGTGAAGACACCCGCCTGGAGACCGAAGTCCGAGTCGTTGACCGCGGCGAACGCCTCGGCCTCGCCGTCGACCTTGGTGACCGTGAGGACCGGGCCGAAGACCTCGGCGCGGGCCAGGGTGACACCGGCCGGGAGCTCGGTGAGGACGGTCGGGGCGTAGGTGGCGCCCTCGCGCTTGCCGCCGGCGAGCAGCTTGGCGCCGGCCGCGACGGCCTCGTCCACCCAGGACTCGACGCGCTTGGCGGCGTTCTCGTCGACGAGCGGGCCGACGTCGGTGGCGTCGTCCGCCGGGTCACCGGTGACCTGGGCCTCGACCGCGGCGACGATCTTCGGCAGCAGGCGGTCGTAGACGGAGGCGTCGGCGATCACGCGCTGCACGGAGATGCAGGACTGGCCGCCCTGGTAGTTGGAGAAGGTCGCGATGCGGGTCGCGGCCCAGTCCAGGTCGGCCTCGGAGGACCAGTCGGACAGCACGACGGCGGCGGCGTTGCCGCCGAGCTCCAGGGTGCAGTGCTTGTGCGGCACGGACTGCTGGATGGCGTAGCCGACGGTGTCGGAGCCGGTGAAGGAGATGACCGGGAGGCGCTCGTCCTGGACCAGGGCGGGCATGCGGTCGTTCGGCACGGTCAGGATCGACCAGGAGCCGGCCGGCAGGTCGGTCTCGGCCAGGATCTCGCCCAGGACGAGGGAGGAGATCGGGGTGCTCGGGGCCGGCTTGAGGATGATCGGCGCGCCGACGGCGATGGCCGGGGCGACCTTGTGGGCGCTCAGGTTCAGCGGGAAGTTGAACGGCGCGATGCCGAGCACGACACCCTTGGGGATACGGCGGGTCAGCGCGAGGCGGCCCACGCCGCCGGCCTCGGTGTCGAGACGCTGGGCCTCGCCGGCGTTCCAGCGGCGCGCCTCCTCGGCGGCGAAGCGGAACACGGACACGGCACGGCCGACCTCGCCGCGGGCCCACTTGATCGGCTTGCCGTTCTCGGCGGAGATCAGCTGGGCGATCTCCTCGGTGCGCTCGGCGAGCCGCTTCGACACGTGGTCGAGGGCGGCGGCGCGGACGTGCGCCGGGGTCGCGGCGAACTCGTCGACGACGGCGTGCGCGGCGGCGACGGCCTCCTCGACCTGGGCCTCGGTGGGCACGCTGACCTTGCCGACCAGACGTCCGTCGTACGAGTTCGTGACGTCGAAGGTGGCCTCGCCGGTGGCCTCACGGCCGGCGAGCCAGAAGGCGTGGGTGGTCGTCATTGCGTCCCGGCCCTTTCCGTATCGGGGTGCGAGCGGTTGCTCTGGTGACACCGTAGGGCCGGGCGGGCCGCCGGACGCTTGTCCGGTGTGGAGTGGTGTGCGGGGCGCTCCTGTCCGCTTTGGCCGAAGCGAACAGCCGGGGCATCGGCGTCACCAGCGCTCGTACGCGGAGAAGGGCCGCACGCCCGTGCCGTGGCGGAAGACGACGACGAGGTCGTCGTAGGTGAACAGCGCCCCGCCGCCGATGTGGTCGCGGAAGGCGCGGTCGTCCTCCTCGTCGCCGTCGGCGGCGGCGTACGCGAGGAGCCTGTCCCCCCACTTGGACGAGACGGTCAGGACCGTGACGCGGCCGTTGCCCGCCGCCAGCCCCGCGGTGTCGGTCCGGCCGCTCGCCACGTGCTCACTCCACAGCTCCTTGCCGCTGTCGAGGTCGAAGGCGACGAGCCGTTCCCATTCGGCGTCCTGGTTGCCGGTGTACGTGGCGACGGCGAACAGCCGCCCGTCGGCGACGGTCGCCCGCGTGATCTCGCCGTAGCCGCCGGCCCCGTCGATCACGCCCTGGGGCCGGCCGTCCGGCCCGAAGGCCCGGTAGGAGATCGGTCCGCCGCTGTCCGGGTCGCCGACCCGCACCACGGCCGGGTCCGCCGACAGGAAGGTCACGGCGGTGCCGGTGGGCACGCCGCGGCGGGCGTCGACCGGCACCGTCCACCGCGCCCCGCCGTCCGCCGGGGAGAAGGCGACGAGCTTCAGTTCGGCGCCGCAGGCGGCGATGGCGAGGACCTGCCGCGCGGCGGCGGTGACCTCGGTCGGCGCGCAGCCCTTCGGCACGGCGGCCGGCCGGCGCGCGGCGCCGGTGCGCAGGTCGACGGCGCGCACGGCCGGGGGCCGGGCGCCGCCGTC
>NZ_JBSGIW010000035.1:0-67602 GCF_053605265.1 Streptomyces sp. NPDC003943
ACCTCCCACCCCCGCCCCCCCCCCCGTTTTTCCCCCCCCCCGCCCCCCCCCGCGGGGGGGGGGGGGGGCCCCCCTGGGGCCCCCCCCCCGCCCTCCGGGGCGGCCACTGCTCGCCGTGCCACCACCGACGGCGTCGCCGTCCCCCGGCGTCGGCCACTTCGCGTAATTCCGTTGCCCATCCGGGGCGGGCGGCGGAACATGGGCCCGCTCACCGCGACCCCGCCATGACTCCGCTATCGACAGGCGCACAGTTGACTCCGCACGACGAACAACGCCAGACCTTCGCCGCCCCCGACGGCCGGCCGGTGCTCACCTACCTCCCGGGCACGCGCGACGGCCATCCCTGGGCCGACCTCGCCGAGGTGGTCGGCCCCGACCCGGTGCCGGCGATCCTCGCCGGGATGTCGGGCTGGGCCGTGTCGGGATCCGTGGAACTCGGCGAGGAGCTGATCCGGCACGGCGCGCGCACCATGCGGCACGCCCACAGCATGCGGCGCGAGCTGGTCGCGGCCGAGCTGCCGCCCGAGTGGGCGGACGCCCGGCTGCCGGACGGACTGCGGGCCGTGCCCTGCGGCCGGCCGGCGCCTGAGCTGTTTCCGGCCTGGCGCGCCGCCTTCGCGGCCGGCCATCCGGACCACTTCCCGGGAGCCGACGAGGAGGCCCTGGCGACCCAGCTCGTCCCGCTGCTGACCGGCGACATGCTGGGTCCGGTGCTGCCGTGCAGCGCGCTCGTGGTCGACGCGGAGGACCGGGTGGTCGCCGGTGTCGTCGCCACGGACCGGGGCGGGCTGCCGTGGATCGCGACCGTGTTCCGGCTGCCGGAGGCCGGCCGCGCCGGCCTGGGCTCGGCGCTGCTGCGCCGGATGCTGGCGGACGCCGCGTCCGACGGTCTCACGGAGATCGAACTGGCCGTGAGCGAGGGCAACCCGGCGCGTCACCTGTACGAGAAGCTCGGATTCCGGATCACCCACACGTCGCTCACCGTCGTCGTGCCCTGACGGCGCCCGGCCCCTGACCGGGCCCGACCGCACTCGCAGCCGTCCGCCCTCCGCCCTCAGCCCTCAGCCCTCAGGACGACTCCCGCACCACCAGCTCCGTCGGCAGCACATACCGCTCCCGTTCCGCCGCCTTCGCCGCATCCCCCGCGCCCGCCGGTCCGGCGATCTCGTCGAGGAGCATCCGCGCCATCGTGCGGCCCATCTCCTCGATCGGCTGGCGGACGCTGGTGAGCGGCGGGTCCATCAGGCGGGCGACGGCCGAGTCGTCGACGCCCACGAGGGCGACGTCGTCGGGGATGCGGCGGCCGGCCTCGCGAAGGACGCCGCGGGCGCCGGCCGCCATGACGTCGGAGGCGGCGAAGACGGCGTCGAGGTCCGGGGCGCGGTCGATGAGCTCGCGCATGGCGCGGCGGCCGCCCTCCTCGGTGAAGTCGCCCGTGGCGACGAGGAGTTCGTCGGGGCTCAGGCCCGCCGCCGCGACGCCCTCGCGGTAGCCGTCGAGGCGGGCGCGGGCCACGTACATGTCGAGGGGGCCGGTGATGGTGGCGATCCGGCGGCGGCCGCGCGCGGCGAGGTGGGCGACGGCGGCGCGGCCGGCGCCCTGGTTGTCGGAGTCGACGAAGGCGGCGGACTCGTCGGCGCCGCGGCGGCCGCCGAGGACGACGGGGAGGCCGAGCTCGCGGACCCGGTCGGGCAGCGGGTCGTCGGCGTGCACGGAAGCGAGCAGCACGCCGTCGACCCGGCGGGCGGCGAGGTACTGCTCGAAGCGCAGGCGCTCGCGTTCGGTGCGGACCAGGGTGAGCAGCAACTGCTTGTCGGCTTCGCCGAGTTCCACACTGACCCCGCGGATGAGGTCGAGGAAGTACGGCTCGGCGAAGAGCCGGGACTCGGCCTCGGGGATGACGAGCGCGATGGCGTCGGTACGGTTGCCGGCCAGCGCCCGGGCGGCCAGGTTCGGCACGTAGCCGAGCTCCTCGACGGCCCGGTGGACCGCCGCGCGGGCCTGATCGCTCACCCGGGGCGAGCCGTTGATGACGCGGGACACGGTGCCCCGGCCGACCCCTGCCCGGGCCGCGACCTCTTCCAGTGTGGGTCTGCCCCTGTGCCGTCCGCTCACGCCCCTCGTTCTCCCCTCGTGCGGCCTCGCCTCGCCCGTGCGGCGACCTGGTCAAGATAGGCCACGATCCCACTCCCCTCCGAAGCGCCGTTCTGAGACGCAAACGCTTGGGAGCGCTCCCACAGTATCGGATCCGAAGTCGGACCGGCCCGCCGACGCACCTTTCGACGAATCCGTGTTCATGTCTTGACACCGCCGCCCGCCAGGCAGGAACCTTCCGGCAACGACGACGTGGGAGCGCTCCCATCCGTGTCCCCCAGAGGAGAGTGGAATGCGCACTACCAGCAGCAGACGGGCCGCCGGCCGCGGCCGTCCCACCGCACTCGCGGTCCTGGCGACCCTGACGGCCGGAACGCTCCTGCTCACCGGCTGCGGCAGCGGCGACGATGACGGCGGGGACGCCGGCGGCACGATCACGCTGCGGGTCGGGACCTTCGGTTCCTTCGGGTACGACAACAAGACCGGCGCCAAGCTCTACGCCGAGTACGAGAAGTCCCACCCCGGCATCAAGATCGTCGAGTCGAACGTCGCCGACGGCCAGAAGTACTGGGACACCCTCAAGCTGCGCCTCTCGCGGGGCAGCGGCCTCGCCGACATCCAGGCGATCGAGGTCGGCTACATCGCCGAGGCCACCGGCCCGTCGATGGCCGGAAAGTGGGTGGACCTCGGCAGGACGGGCGGCGCCGACACGAGCGCCTTCCTCGACTGGAAGGTCAAGCAGGCCACCACCGGCGACGGCAAGGTGATCGGCCTCGGCACCGACATCGGCCCCATGGCCATCTGTTACAACAAGGAGCTCTTCGCCAAGGCCAAGCTGCCCACCGACCGCACCGAGGTGGGGAAGCTCTGGGCGGGCGACTGGGCGAAGTTCCTGGAGACCGGCAGGACGTACCAGAAGAACGCCCCCGAGGGGACCTTCTTCCACGACTCGGCGAGCGGCCTGTTCAACGCCGTCGTCAACAGCGAACCGGAGCAGTACGCCGACGCCCAGGGCCAACTGGTCTGGGAGACCAGCCCCGGCGTGAAGAAGGCATGGGACACCGCCGTCGCCGCCGCGCAGAGCGGCATCACGGCCAAGCTGCGCCAGTTCGACGAGAAGGGCACCTGGAACGCCGCGTTCAAGAACTCGAAGTTCGCCACGGTCGCCTGCCCGAGCTGGATGACCGGAATCATCAAGGACCAGGCGGGCGCCGCCAACCAGGGGAAGTGGGACATCGCCGCCCCGCCGGTCGCCGGCAACTGGGGCGGTTCCTTCCTGGCCGTGCCGAAGTCCGGCAAGCACGTGAAGGAGGCGGCGGAGCTGGCCGCCTGGCTCACCGCGCCGGCCCAGCACGCCAAGGTGTTCGCGGTCAACGGCAACATCCCGTCCACGAAGCAGACCCTCACCTCCCCGGCGGTGACCGGCGCCAAGCTGCCGTACTTCGGCGACACCCCGGTCGGCGAGATCTACGCGGCCGCCGCGGCGAACATCCGGCCGGCCCCGATCAGCCGCTGGGACGGCCAGGTCAAGACCTTCCTCACCGACAACGGGATCCTCGACATCGAGCAGCGCGGCACCGACCCGGCCAAGGCATGGGAGAACGTCAAGAACCTGGTCGACGACAAGATCGACCAGTAGCGGGAGGCGGTGGGGCCCGCTCCCTGCCGGCGGACCCCACCGCGGCGCCCTCGCGACGCCACCACCACCCCGTTCCCTCGTATCCACTTCCTCCGCACACCTCCGGAAGGACGCCCCGTGGCCACCGCCCGGCGCTCCCGGCTCTACCGCTGGGACCTGAAGGCGACGCCGTACGTCTTCGTCGCCCCCTTCTTCATCACCTTCGCCGCCTTCGGGCTCTTCCCGCTGCTCTACACGGGCTGGCTCTCGCTCAACCGGGTGGAGCTCGGCGGCGATCCGCAGTGGAAGGGCCTGGAGAACTACACCGACCTGGCCGGCAGCGAGTTCTTCTGGAACGCGCTCGGCAACACCTTCACCATCGGCGTGATCTCGACCGTCCCGCAGCTGCTCATGGCACTCGGGCTCGCCCATCTGCTCAACTACCGCCTGCGCGGCCGCGGTTTCTTCCGGGTCGCGGTGCTCGCCCCGTACGCGACCTCCATCGCCGCGGCCACCCTGGTGTTCGCCCAGCTGTTCAACACCGACTACGGGCTGATCAACTCGGCGCTCGGCTGGGCGGGTTTCGACCCGGTCGACTGGGAGTCGTCCAAGTGGCCCGCGCAGATCGCCATTTCGGTGATCGTGACCTGGCGTTGGACCGGTTACAACGCGCTCATATACCTCGCGGCCATGCAGGCCGTGCCGCAGGACCTCTACGAGGCGGCGGCACTCGACGGGGCCTCGCGCTGGCGCCAGTTCGTCAGCGTCACCATCCCGTCCATCCGTCCGACGATCCTGTTCACCGTCATCGTCTCCACCATCGGCGCCACCCAGCTGTTCGGCGAGCCGATGCTGTACGGCGGCAGCGTGGGCATATCCGGCGGCAGCGGCAACCAGTACCAGACGCTCAGCCTGCTGATGTACGAGAAGGGCTGGGTCACCGGCGCCCTCGGCCAGGCGTCGGCGATCGCCTGGGTGATGCTGCTGCTCCTGCTCCTCATCGGCGGCGTCCAGTCGCTCGTCGCCCGCGCCGACCGCAGGAAGTCCGACCGCAAGAAGCTGGGGGGCTGAACCCGTGCGCACCCGTTTCCGCCCGTCGGCCGGCCGTCAGCACCACGCGGGGCCGCTGACCTACGTCCTGCTCGGCCTCGCCGCGCTGGTCTCGCTCTTCCCGCTCTACTGGAACCTGGTCGCCGCCTCGCACACCGGCGAACGCGTGGTCACCGCGCCCGCGCCGCTGCTGCCCGGCCCGCGCCTCCTCGACAACCTCTCCTTCGCCTGGAACCAGGTCGACATGGGCGAGGCCCTCGTCAACACGACCGTCGTGGCCTCGCTCGTGGCGCTGTCCACGGTCCTGTTCTCGACACTCGCCGGCTTCGCCTTCGCCAAGCTGCCGTTCAAGGGCCGCAACGTGCTGCTGACGCTGGTGGTGGCGACGATGACGATCCCGCCGCAGCTCAGCGTCATCCCGCTGTACCGGATCGTCACCGACCTCGGCTGGGTCGACCAGCTCCAGTCCGTGGTCCTGCCGTCGCTGGTCGCCGCGTTCGGCGTGTTCTTCATGCGCCAGTTCCTGATCGAGGCGCTGCCGGTCGAGCTCGTCGAGGCGGCCCGGATGGACGGGGCGCACTCGCTGCGCGTCGTCTGGCACGTGGTCTTCCCGGTCGCCCGGCCCGCCATGGCCGTCCTCGGCATGCTGGTCTTCGTCCAGGCGTGGAACGACTTCTTCTGGCCGTTCATCGCGCTCACCCCCGACGGCAATCCCACCCTCCAGGTGGCCCTCGCCGGCCTCGGGGCCGGCGACCACACCGTCGACCAGGCCGTGGTGCTGACCGGCGCGCTGATCTCCACGGTGCCGCTGCTGCTCGTCTTCGCGGTGCTCGGCAAGCACATCGTCGGCGGCATCACCGCGGGCGCGGTCAAGAGCTGACGCCCCGCCCCGTCCCCTCGACCGCCCTCGGTTCGTTTCCCGTACGGCAGTCAACGCCTCAGTCCTTCGTTCTCCGTCCTTATCTGTGTGGGGAGTGCCCTTCCATGACCGCGTCCGACACCCGGCCGCTCACCGCCGTCCGCCGTTTCCCGCCCGAGTTCCTGTGGGGCGCGGCCACCGCCGCGTACCAGATCGAGGGGGCGGTGGCGGAGGACGGCCGTACGCCGTCGATCTGGGACACCTTCTCGCACACGCCGGGGAAGGTCTTCCAGGGCCACACCGGTGATGTCGCCGTCGACCACTACCACCGCTTCCGCGAGGACGTCGCGCTGATGTCGGAGCTGGGGCTGAACGCCTACCGCTTCTCGGTGTCGTGGTCCCGGGTGCAGCCGACCGGGCGTGGCCCGGCGATCCAGAAGGGCCTCGACTTCTACCGGCAGCTGGTGGACGAGCTCCTCGCGGCCGGGATCGAACCGGCGCTGACGCTGTACCACTGGGACCTGCCCCAGGAGCTGGAGGACGCGGGAGGCTGGCCGGAGCGGGCGACGGCGGAGCGGTTCGCGGAGTACGCGGCGCTGGTCGCCGACGCTCTGGGCGACCGGGTGAGCCGTTGGACGACGCTCAACGAGCCCTGGTGCAGCGCGTTCCTCGGGTACGGCTCCGGGGTGCACGCCCCGGGGCGTACGGAGCCGGTGGCCGCGCTGCGCGCCGCGCACCATCTGAACCTCGGGCACGGGCTCGCCGTGCAGGCGCTGCGGGCGGCGCTGCCGGCCGGGGCGAAGCTCGCCGTGTCGCTCAACCTGCACGAGGTGCGGCCGCTGACCGCGTCACCGGCGGACCGGGAGGCGGCCCGCCGGATCGACACCGTCGGCAACCAGGTGTGGCTGGGCCCGATGCTGGAGGGCCGCTATCCCCGGGAGCTGTTCGCGGACACCGCGCGGCTGACCGACTGGGGCTTCGTCCGGGACGGGGACGAAGCGACGGCCGGGCAGCCGCTGGACTGGCTGGGCATCAACTACTACACCCCGACGGTCGTCTCGCGGGTCGGCGAGGGCGAGGTGAAGCCGCAGGACGACGGGCACGGCGACAGCGCCTTCTCGCCGTGGCCGGGTGCGGACGACGTCGCCTTCCACCAGGCGGACGGGGAGCGGACGGCGATGGGCTGGCCGGTCGACCCGTCGGGCCTGCGGGACCTGCTGACCCGGCTCTCGGTCCGCTACCCCGGGCTCCCGCTGGTGGTCAGCGAGAACGGGGCGGCCTACGAGGACGAGGCGGCGGCGGACGGCTCGGTGCACGACCCGGAGCGGGCGGCCTACGTCCACGCGCATCTGGAGGCGGTGCACGGGGCGATCGAGGCGGGCGCCGACGTCCAGGGCTACTTCCTGTGGTCGCTGCTCGACAACTTCGAGTGGGCGTACGGCTATGCGAAGCGGTTCGGTGCCGTGCGCGTGGACTACGACACGCTGCGGCGCACGCCGAAGTCCAGCGCGCGCTGGTACGCGCGGGTGGCCGGATCCGGTGAACTGCGCGCCCCCGGCGCGGACTTCTGACCGAAGATCGTCAGGAGGTACGGTGCGAGGGCGGCCCACCCGCACGTGGACCGGAGCGTACCGTCACGGAGGAAGTGCACAAGGATGTCTGTCATTCACAGGACCACCATGGCTCCGACCAAGCTGGAGCTCCTGACGGCCTGGCTGCCGGCCCGCCCCTGGTACCGGGGCGGAGCCGACGCCGTGCCCGAGCTCGAGCGGGCCGGCGGGTTCCGGCTCGACGACCCGGAGGGCGAGGTGGGCATCGAGTTCATGGTGGTCACGGACTCCGCCGGCGACGAGGTCCACTCCTACCTGGTGCCGCTGACCTACCGCGGCGCGCCGCTGGAGGGTGCCGAGCGCGGGCTGATCGGCACGTCCGAGCACGGGGTGCTCGGTACGCGCTGGATCTACGACGGGGCGCACGACCCGGTCCTGGCGGGCGAGTTGGCCGCCCTCCTGGAGGGCCGGGCGGTGCCGCAGGCGCAGAGCGTGTCGGACACCCCGGACCCGACCGTCGAGGCGTCCTTCGACGGCACGGGCTCGTGGGACGCGTCGGCCACGCCGGTCGTGGAGGAGGGTGCGTACGGCACGGACGTACGGCTCGGTGCCGGCGCGCCGGTGCTGCGCGTGGCCCGGGTGCTCGACCCGAAGGCCACGGGCGCGCGGGGCCAGGTGATCGCCGGCTGGCGGATGCCGGACGGCGAGGAGCGCCGCGCGGCATACGTCCTGGTCTTCGACTCGGCGGTCTGAGCCTCCGCGCCGTGGCTAGCCGGCCCTGACCGGCCCTCGCGGGGGATCCGGTCAGGCCCCCTCGCGGAGGATCCGGTCAGAACACGGACAGCCCGGTGATCGTGGTGAACCGGTCGAGGGCGGTGACGCCCGCGACCGAGTTCCCGCGTTCGTCCAGGCCGGGGCTCCACACGCACAGCGTGCAGCGGCCCGGGACGACCGCGATGATGCCGCCGCCTACTCCGCTCTTGCCGGGCAGTCCGACCCGGTAGGCGAAGTCGCCGGCGGCGTCGTAGGTGCCGCAGGTGAGCATGACGGCGTTGATCTGCTTGGCCTGGCTGCGGGTGAGCAGCCGGGAGCCGTCGGCGCGGATGCCGTGCCGGGCGAGGAAGCCGGTGGCGAGGGCGAGGTCGGCGCAGGACGCCTCGATGGAGCACTGGCGGAAGTACTCGCGCAGCAGGGTCGGCACCGGGTTGGCGATGTTGTCGTAACTGGCCATGAAGTGCGCGAGGGCGGCGTTGCGGTCGCCGTGCGCGCTCTCGGAGGCGGCGACGTCGCGGTCGAAGTCGAGGTCCTGGTTGCCGCTCTCGGCGCGCAGGAAGTCGAGCAGCACGCCGGAGGCGTCGCCGGTGATGCGGTGCAGCTGGTCGGTGACGACGAGGGCGCCCGCGTTGATGAACGGGTTGCGCGGGATGCCGTTCTCGTACTCCAGCTGGACCAGCGAGTTGAAGGGGTTGCCGGACGGCTCCCGGCCGACGTGGTCCCACAGCGGATCGCCCTTGCGGGCGAGGGCGAGTGCCAGGGTGAACACCTTGGTGACCGACTGGGTGGAGAAGGGCTGCTGCCAGTCCCCCACGCCGTACACGGTCCCGTCGAGCTCGGCGACGGCCATGCCGAAGCGGCCGGGGTCGGCGGAGGCGAGGGCCGGGATGTAGTCGGCGGGCCGGCCGCGCTCGGTGAGGCCGGCGATCTCCTCGGCGATCCGGTCGAGGACGGGTTCGAACGTCAACAGCATGATCACATCATGCGACGACCGGTCACCGGGCGCTGCCCCCACCCCCCTCTGGCGGGGCCTTCGGTGGAAGCGTCAACCATCCGTTGCATCGCTTCCGGGGCCTGCCTAGCGTGGAACCAAGGGGAAGCAGTTCTCCGGAGGAGCACATCATGTCATGGAGCATGTCCGGCAATTATCTGGCCGGTTGTTCGTGTGCGCTGCTCTGCGGCTGCGCGGTCGACGCGCAGCCCCGGGACAAGGCAGGCAATGAGCAGTGCGTGGGTGTGGGCGTCTTCCACATCGCCGAGGGGCATCTGGACGAGACGGACCTGTCGGGGGTCGACTTCGCGCTCTACAACCAGTTCCCGAGCCATCTGACGGCGGGTGACTGGAAGATCGGCATCGTGGTCGACTCGGGCGCCACCGACTCGCAGGCGGAGGCGGTCGACACCATCGTGTCCGGGCGCGAGGGAGGTCCGTTCGAGCAGCTCTCGCAGTTCTTCGGCGACTACATGGGCATGGAGCGCGCGGAGGTCGGCATCTCGGACGGTGACAAGCCCAGGCTGTCCGTGGGCGGCCGGTCCGAGATCGAGGTCACCGCGCTGACCGGCCCCGACGGGGGCCCGACGACCGTGAAGAACGCCATGTTCGGGTTCGCGCCGGAGTTCACGCTCGGCACCGCATCGGGCAGCTCGGAGGCGTTCGGGCTGACCTTCGAGGGCTCGTACGGAGAGATCGGCGACTTCGCCTTCGCGAGCGATCAGGCGGAAGGCGCCGCCACCGGCCGCGGATGAACCGAGCGGCACGGGGAAGTCAGGGCGCGCCCGTCCCGCTCATCGGGGCCATGGGCGCGCTCGGTGCCGTGAGGCCGGGCAGCAGCCAGTCCTGCGCCGGGCCGACGAGGCAGAGGACCGCGAGGACCAGGAAGGCTATCCCGGCCACCCGGCTCAGCGCCGGGCCGTGACGCCACAGTTTCTCCAGGAAGATCACGCCCGCGACGGCGGCCATCGCCGCCACGTTCATCACGCCGAGCGGGATGAGCACGATCATCAGGCCCCAGCAGCAGCCCAGGCAGTACATGCCGTGGTGCAGGCCGACCCGGAAGTCGCGGGCGCGGGGGCGGTAGCCGGCGTAGGTGATCAGCTGGGACATCGGGCTGCGGCAGTGCCGCAGGCAGACGTTCTTCAGCGGCCCGAGCTGTTGCAGCCCGGCGAGCGCGAACGCCGTGGCGCCGATCCACCGGCCGGCGCCGGGGTGGTCCTGGACGAGGTCGCCGGTGAGGGCGAGCAGCCCGTAGGCGACGAGGCCGAAGGCTGTCCAGACGACCAGGTAGCCGGAGACGAAGGCGGTGGTGCGGCCGGCGCGGACGAGTCCGGTGGACTGGCGGGCGATGCCCTTGGCCCAGGTGATGGCGACGGGCGCGACGGACGGGAACATCATCGCGATCATCATCACGAGCCACAGCGCGAGGAAGAGCGGCACGGCCAGGCCCATGGTCCCGGGTTCCACTCCCATGTCCCTCGCCTGGGCCACGGTCAGGGTCCAGGCGAGGGCCGCGAGGACGACCATCAGGAGCCAGGCGACGGCCAGGTCCCGGGCCGGCAGCAGCGCCGGGGCGCGGCCGGAGGTACGTGTCTCGCCCACCCCTCCAGCACAGCACACCCTGCGGCCGGGTCAACTCGTGGCGCGGCCCCGGGCACCCGCAAGTGGCGAACCCGGGCCGTCCGGGCGAGGGTGGCTCGTGGGGGCCCGTACTGGTGGTGAGTGAGGTGAGCCGGGTGCCGTTGAGCGCGGATGAGCCGGGCGCGCCGTGCTGGCTGAGTCTGGCGGTGCGTGACCTCGGCGCGGCGGAGGAGTTCTACGGGGCCGTCCTCGGCTGGACGTTCCGGCACGGCCCGCTGGGCCAGGGTTTCTCGGTCGCCGAGCGGAACGGCGTCCCGGTGGCCGGGATGGGCGAGGTGGCCGAGCGGATGGCGGTGCCGGTGGCGTGGACCTCGTTCTGGGCGGTCGCCGACGCGGACGCGGCGGTGGCGCGCATCCAGGAGCGCGGCGGCACGGTCGGCGTGGGCCCGGTGGCGTATCCGCCGCGCGGCCGGGCCGCGCTCGCCACCGATGTGGAGGGCGCGGCCTTCGGCGTCTGGGAGGGCCGGATCTCCTCCCGCTGGCGTCTTGGCGAGTACCACGCCCCGGTCTGGCTGGAGCTGCACACCCGCAACGCCTTCGACGCGGCGCTCTTCTACGGCGGCGTCCTGGAGTGGCTCGACAACGGGGAGGACGACAGGCCGCAGCGCTTCGAGGTCTCCTACGAGGACGAGCAGGTGGTGCTGCGCCGCCACGGCGAGGCGCTGGCCCGGCTCAACAGCGGCCCGGTCGAGGCGTCCTCGTCGCAGCCGCAGTTGCGCCCGCGCTGGCTGGTCCACTTCCGCGTCCCGGATCTGGCGCAGGCGACCGCCACCGTCCTGGCGCACGGCGGCTCCCTCGTTCCCGAGGCCGACCAGGGCTGGCGCGCCCCTTCGGGGCAGCGGGCGACGGTGCGCGACCCGCAGGGCGGCCTCTTCACGCTGGACGAGGCGCCGGGCGTCTGAGGCCCGTGCCCGCAGCGGCCCGGCACGGCCGGCCGGCCCTTACTCCCCCTGCTCCGGCGCCTTCAGCCCCAGCTCCCCCGCCGCGCGCGGTGCGAACCAGCGCTCGGTGTCCTGCTCGGTCACCTCGGCGAGCGTGGCCGGGCTCCAGTGCGGGTCGCGGTCCTTGTCGACGACCTGGGCGCGGATGCCCTCGACCAGGTCGGGCGAGGCGAGGGCGGCGCAGGAGAGGCGGAACTCCGTGTTCAGGACCGCTTCCAGGCTGTCCTGTGCGCGGGCGCGGCGGAGGGCCGTCAGGGTGGCCTTGAGGGCGGTGGGCGAGCGGGTGAGGAGGACGGTCGCGGTCTCCTTGGCCTCGGGGATGCCGGAGTCGGTGAGCCGCCCGACGACGGCTTCGACGGTGTCGGTCCCGTCGGTCTCCGCGTAGCAGTCGTCGATCCAGGCACGGCGCCCGGCGAGCTCGCCGGGCGGGGCCGGGCGGGCGAAGCGGGCGACGGCCTCGGCGGCGGGCTCGCGGGTGAGGGCGGCGGCGAGCGCGGGCAGGTCGGCGGAGGGCACGTAGTGGTCGGCGAGGCCCGCGAGGATCGCGTCGGCGGCGCCGGCCTGCGCGCCGGTGAGGGCGAGGTGGGTGCCGAGTTCGCCGGGCGCGCGGCTGAGCAGATATGTCCCGCCGACGTCCGGTACGAAGCCGATGCCGGTCTCCGGCATGGCGATCCGGGAGCGTTCGGTGACGATCCGGACCGAGCCGTGTGCGGAGACGCCGACGCCGCCGCCCATGACGATGCCGTCCATGAACGCCACGTACGGCTTGGGGTAGCGGGCGATCCGGGCGTTGAGCCGGTACTCGTCGCGCCAGAAGTCCGGGGTGGCGGTGCCGCCGGCGCGGGCGTCGTCGTGGATGGCGCGGATGTCGCCGCCGGCGCACAGGCCCCGCTCCCCCGCGCCGCGGATGACGACCGTCTCGACGGCCGGGTCGTGCTCCCAGGCCGTGAGCGCCTCGTCGACGCGGCGCACCATCGCGTGGGTGAGGGCGTTGATGGCCCGGGGCCGGTTGAGGGTGAGGAATCCGGCGCGGCCCTCGGTGTGGACGAGGACCTCGGGCTGGGGCCCGGAGTCGGGCGCGGGGAGGTCGGCGGTGACCGACATGCTGTTTCCTTCCGGCGTACGGAGTCGGCCTGCGCGGGGCCCGGGGTGCGGCCCCGGCTCGGCCGGCGAAACGATCTTCCGTCCACCGTAACCGGCGGGACGCCCCGCGCACAGGGCCTTCGGTCGGCTAACGTACCCGCCGGTAACACGACGAGCGGGGCAGACCGAGGGGAGCGGACGTGGCACGGCAGTGGAGTCTGGAGGAGTCGGTACGGGTGGAGGGCGCGGATCCGGCCGCCCTGTACGGCCTGGTGGCGGACCTGCGGAACATGGGTCGCTGGAGCCCGGAGTGCCGGCGGGTCCTGGTGGGGCGGCCACCGGTGCGCACCGGCACCCGGTTCATCGGCCTCAACAAGCGCGGCCTCTTCCTCTGGTTCACCACCGGCCGGGTCACCACGGCCCGCCCGGGCGAGGAGTTCGTCTTCGACGTCGGCGTCTTCGGGCTGCCGATCGCACGCTGGGGTTACCGCTTCGAGGCCGAGGCGGACGGCGCCGGGACCCGGATCACGGAGAGCTGGCAGGACCTGCGCAGCGGCCGCGGCTCGAAGCTGACGACGCTCCTCGGCACCGTGTTCGCGGGCACCTCCCCCGAACGGCGGATCGCCGTGAACCGGCAGGGAATGCGCACGACGCTCGCCCGTATCGCGCAGGCGGCCGGCCGGCGGGCCTGACGGCCCGCGCCCGCAGTACCTCGCCGTCCGGTCCGCGCCGCGCCCGCCTTCCTCTCCCGCGCTTTCCGCGCGTTCCCGGTCGCCCTCCGTGCCCGTCCCCGTTTCCCCTGCCCGGGGCGGCGGGGGCAGCATGGAAGGAAGCCCCGGCGGCGCGGCCCCGGCCATCAGCCGCCGGAGCGGCCCTCGGGCGGGAAGGAGGCGGCGTGGCGCGAGGCGCGGACCGGTCGGCCGGTGGCAAGCGGCGGCGGCCCTCCGGGCTGCGGAGTCTGGCGGGGCAGGTCTTCGCGCTGCAGGCGATCGTCGCCCTGCTGATCGTCGCGGCCGCCGCGCTGGCGCTCGTCCTCCAGGGCGAGTACGACAGCGAGCGCGACGCCCGCAACCGCTCGCTCGCCGTCGCCGAGGCGTTCGCCCACTCGCCCGGGATGGCGGAGGCGCTGCGCTCGCCGGATCCGACGGCGGTGCTCCAGCCGCGCGCGGAGGCGGCCAGGGCCGGCTCCGGTATCGACTTCGTGGCCGTGCTCGCCCCGGACGGTGCCCGCTACACGGACTCCGACCCGTCGCTCATCGGGCAGCGGGCCAGCGGCGACATCGCGCGGGCGCGCAACGGCGAGTCGTTCACCGAGATCTACCACGGGGCGCCGAAGGACGCCGTGCGCGCCGTCGTACCCGTCCGGGACGCCCACGGGACCGTGGTCGGCATGGTGAGCAGCGGCATCGAGGTCGAGACCGTGGGCCAGGCCGTGCGGGGCCGGCTGCCGCTGCTGCTCGGCGCGGCTGCGGTCGGCGTGGCGGTCGCGGTGGGCGGCACGGCGCTGGTGAGCGCCCGGCTGCGGCGGCAGACGCACGGCCTCGGCCCGGCGGAGATGACCAGGCTGAAGGAGCACCACGAGGCGGTGCTGCACTCGGTGAAGGAGGGCGTCGTCATCGTCGCGGGCGACGGGCGGCTGCTGCTCGCCAACGACGAGGCGCGCCGGCTGCTCAAGCTGCCGCCGGACGCGGAGCGGCTGCACGTCCAGGAGCTGGGCCTCGATCCGCGTACCACCCATCTGCTGCTGTCCGGGCGGGCCGTGACCGACGAGGTGCACCCGGCCGGGGACCGGCTGCTCGCCGTGAACGTCCGGCCGACCGGGGACGGCGCGGCCGACGGCGGCGTCGTCATGACGATGCGCGACACGACCGAGCTCGCCGCGCTCACCGGCCGGGCCGAGGTGGCGCGGGGCCGGCTGCGCCTGCTCTACGAGGCGGGGACGCGGATCGGGACGACGCTGGACGTCGTACGGACGGCGGAGGAGCTGTCGGAGGTGGCGGTCCCGCGGTTCGCCGACTACGTGACGGTGGAGCTGCTCGACCCGGTGGTGCGGGGGGAGGAGCCCTCGGGCGCGTTCACCGAGATGCGGCGGACGGCGCTGAGCGGGGTGCGGCCGGAGACTCCGCTGCAGCCGGTGGGCGATCTGATCCGGTTCGTGGTGCCGACCACGCCGATGGCCTCGGCCCTCGACGAGGGGCGGGCGGTGATCCAGCCGGACCTGGCCGCGGCGCAGGGCTGGCGGGAGCAGGACCCGGAGGGCGCGGCGCAGGCACTCGCGTACGGGCTGCACTCGCTGCTCACGGTGCCGCTGCTCGCCCGCGGGGTGGTGCTGGGGATGGCCAACTTCTGGCGCGGGACGGACACCCCTGAGCCGTTCGGCGAGGAGGACCTGTCGTTCGCGGAGGAGCTGGCGGCGCGGGCCGCCCTGGCGATCGACAACGCGCGGCGGTTCACCCGCGAGCACTCCATGGCGGTGACGCTGCAGCGCAGTCTGCTGCCGCGGGTGCTGCCGGAGCAGAACGCCATGAAGGTCGCCTTCCGCTATCTGCCGGCGAAGGCCGGGGTCGGCGGCGACTGGTTCGACGTGATCCCGCTGCCGGGGGCTCGGGTCGCGCTGGTGGTCGGGGACGTGGTGGGGCACGGGCTGCACGCGGCGGCGACGATGGGCCGGCTGCGCACGGCGGTGGCGAACTTCTCGACGCTCGACCTGCCGCCGGACGAGCTGCTCGGCCATCTCGACGAGCTGATCGACCGGCTCGGCGAGGAGACCGAACCGGGCGGGGAGAACGGCGCGGAGGGCGACGGGAACCGCGGGGCGGAGGGCACGGCCGGCGCGACCTGTCTGTACGTCATCTACGACCCGACGTCCGGCAGCTGCACGATGGCGAGCGCCGGGCATCCGGGGCCCGCCCTGGTGCGGCCGGACGGGAGCGTGGAGTTCCCGGCGGTGCCGGCCGGACTGCCGCTGGGGCTCGGGCTCGGAGACCGCCCGTTCGCGTCGACGCGGCTGAAGCTGGAACCGGGAAGCAAGCTGGTGCTGTTCACCGACGGTCTCCTGGAGGACCGCCGCCGGGACTACGACACCGGTCTTGAGCTGCTCCGCAAGACCCTGGCGCGACCGAACCGCTCCCCGGACCAGACCTGCACCGACGTCCTCACCACACTGCTGCTCCCGGTGCCGGCCGACGACATCGCGCTGCTCGTCGCCAGCGCCCGGCGGATCGAGCCGGACCGGATCGCGGAGTGGGAGGTGCCGAGCGATCCGTCGGCGGTCTCCCCGGTGCGCACGCAGGCGGCGGCGCGGCTGAGTTCCTGGGGCCTGGAGGACGTGGGGTTCACGGCGGAGCTGGTGCTCAGCGAGCTGATCACCAACGCGATCCGGTACGGCCGGCCGCCGGTGCGGGTCCGCCTGATCCACGACCGGGTGCTCATCTGCGAGGTGTCCGACGGCAGCAGCACCTCGCCGCACCTGCGGCACGCCACCGACACCGACGAGGGCGGCCGCGGCCTGTTCCTGGTGGCCCAGTTCGCCCAGCGCTGGGGCACCCGCTACGCCCGCCGCGGCAAGACGATCTGGGCCGAGCTGCCGGTCTCCCCGGACGGCCCGGGAGAGGAACTCGGGGGCCCGTTCGTCGACCCGGACGCGCTGGAGGATCTGGCCTGGTGAGGGCGGGCGAGGGGGTGGTTACGCTCGGTGCGGCACGAATCCCCGAGTGCCCCCTGAGGAGCGCACATGCCCAGCCCCGCCGTCACCGGCGCCCTGCACCACGTCGAGCTGTGGGTCCCCGACATCGGGCGCGCCACCGCCTCCTTCGGCCCCCTGCTCGAAGCGCTCGGCTACCGGCCCTTCCAGCACTGGGACCGCGGTCGCAGCTGGCGGCTCGGCGCCACCTATCTGGTGTTCGAGGAGTCCTCTGCGCTGAGCGCCGGCACCCACGACCGGCTGCGGCCGGGGCTCAACCATCTGGCGTTCCACGTGGCGACACGTGCCGAGTTCGACGGGCTGGTCGACCGGGCGGTACGGGGCGGCTGGCGGCTGCTGTTCCCCGACCGGCATCCGCACGCGGGCGGGGAGCAGACGTGCGCGGCCTACCTGGAGAACGCGGACGGGTTCGAGGTGGAGCTCGTCGCAGCCGAGTGGTGACCGGCCGACCCCACTCCATCCGTAGTACTCTCCCCGGAGTGCATACGGTGCCTCGGCGGCGGGAGTGAAGACGGTGGCGCGCAGCAATCCGGAGCGCAGGGCCGCGCTCGTCGACGCGGCGATCGAGGTGCTCGCCCGGGAGGGCGCCCGGGGGCTCACCTTCCGGGCCGTGGACACCGAGGCGGCCGTCCCGCCCGGCACCGCGTCCAACTACTTCGCCAACCGCGACGACCTGCTCACCCAGGCCGGCGCCCGCGTGTACGAGCGGCTGCAGCCCGACGAGGAGACGATCGCGCGACAGCGGGCGGCGAGCCCCGACCGGGAGACCTACACCCGGCTGATGCGCGAACTCGTCGGACGCGTCAGCGCCTTCCGCACCGGCTATCTGGCCCTCCTCGAACTCCGTCTGGAGGCCACCCGCCGCCCCGAGCTCCGCGCCGTCCTGACCGAGCGCGTCCGCGCCGACGTCGACGCCAACGTGGCGTACCACGAGAGCTCCGGCCTGCCGGGCGACGCGACCGCCGTCAAGCTGCTGATCCTCGCCTTCAACTGGCTGATCGTGGAGCAGCTCACGCTGCCGGGCGTCTACTCCGAGGAGGAGCGCGACGCCCTGATCGCGGCGGCGGTCGACCGGATCGTCGGCGCGTCCGCGACCTGAATCGTCGGCGCGTCCGGGCCTGAGTCGTCGGCGCGTCCGGGGCCTGGTCAGAGCCGGTCGGCGAACCACGCCGCCGCCAGCGTGCCCACCTCCTCCAGGGTGCCCGGCTCCTCGAAGAGGTGGCCGGCGCCCGCGACCGTGACCAGGCGGTGCTCGCAGCGCAGCAGGCGTTCGGCCTGCCGGTTGAGGTCGAGGACCAGCGAGTCGGCGCCGCCGACGATGAGCAGGGTCGGCGCGGTGACCTGGGGCAGGCGCTCGGCCGCGAGATCGGGGCGGCCGCCGCGGGAGACGACGGCGCCGACGGTGCTGCCGGGCTCGGCGGCGGCCCACAGCGCGGCGGCGGCGCCCGTGCTGGCCCCGAAGTAGCCGGTGTGCAGCGCCCCGGTGCCGGGGCGGGCGGCCAGCCAGGCGGCGGCCTGGGTGAGCCGCTCGGCGAGCAGCGGGGTGTCGAAGACGTTGGCCCGGTCGGCGGCCTCGTCCTCGGTCAGCAGGTCGAAGAGGAGCGTGCCGAGCCCGGCGCGGCCCAGGGTCGCGGCGACGGCCCGGTTGCGCGGGCTGTGCCGGCTGCTGCCGCTGCCGTGTGCGAAGAGCACCACGCCCGTGGCGCCGTCGGGCACGCTCAGGTGCCCGCCGACCTCCAGGCCGCCGAGCGGGATCCGCACCTCGGTGTCCTCCCCCCGCGCCCCGCGCCGCAGCCGCAGCGCGGCCACGACCTCCTCGTCCGCGGTCTGCGCGAAGTCCCGGTAGAACTGGCCGATGGCGTAGAAGTCCGCCGGCTCGTGCACGCAGTACGTCTCGTCGGCCACGCGCGCCACCCGGTCGGACCAGCCGCGCGGCGCCACCGGCACCGCCAGCACGATCCGGGCGGCGCCCCGGGCCCGTACCACCTGGCAGGCGGCGAGCGCGGTCGCGCCGGTGGCGAAGCCGTCGTCGACCACGACCGCCGTGCGGCCGCTGATGTCGGCGGGGGCGCGGTCGCCCCGGTAGCGCCGGGTCCGCTCCTCCAGGACGGCCCGTTCGCGCTCCTCCGTCGCGGCGAGGTCGCGGTCGGAGACGCCGGTCTGGGTGATCACGTGCTCGTTGAGGACCCGGACGCCGCCCTCGCCGATCGCGCCCATGGCCAGTTCGGGCTGGTAGGGCACGCCCAGCTTCCGTACGAGACAGATGTCGAGTGGCGCGTCGAGCGCGTCGGCGACCTCCGCGGCGACGGGCACTCCGCCGCGGGGCAGCCCGAGGACCGTCAGGTCCTGCCCTTTGAGGCCGGTGAGCCGGGCGGCGAGCTGCCTGCCGGCGTCGATGCGGTCGGTGAAGTACATGTCCTGCTCGCCTTCCTGCCCGCCGCCCGCGCGCCCGGCCCGGCGGGCCGTCACACGGGCCGGGCCGTCAGGGCCGGTCCGCCGTCGCTGCCGTCCGCGGGGTCGATCCGCATCCCGTAGGGGTGGCTGATCCGGCCGAGCACGTCGTGGAGCCACCGCGCGTCCGCCTCCGGGGCCCGCTCCAGGCGCAGCCGGCGGCTGCGCAGCGGCACGAGCCGCACCTCCGCCAGCGCGCCGTCCTCGTCGTGGACGGTGACGAGGTAGAGGAGCCGCAGGTCGTCGCGGTAGCGCTCCTGTCCGCTGATGCCCTCGTAGTCGTTGACGAGGTCGCCGCAGCCGTGCAGGACGAGCCTGCCCCGGTACGCCTCCAGGGGCCGCGGGTGGTGCGAGGAGTGGCCGTGCACGATGTCGGCGCCCGCGTCGACGAGGGCGTGGGCGAAGGAGACCTCGGTGCGGTCGGGGGCGTAACCCCAGTTGGAGCCCCAGTGGACCGAGACCACGACCAGGTCGCCGGGCCTCCGGTCCGCGCGCAGCCGGGCGGTGAGCCGGGTCGCGGCCTCGCCGTGCGGCCCGGCGCCGTAGTGCACCCCGCCGTGCCGGGCCGTCGCCACCCAGTCGCGCGGCACGCCGCTGGAGGCGAGGCCGAGCGCGTGGACGAGCAGTCGGCGCCCGCCGGGCAGTGGCACGACGGCGGGCCGCCGCGCCTCCTCGGCGTCCCGCCCGGCGCCCGCGGTGCGCAGCCCGGCGGCGGCCAGCGCGTCGAGGGTGTCGTCGAGCCCGCGCCGGCCGTAGTCGAGGGTGTGGTTGTTGGCGAGGACGACGACATCGGGCCGTACGACGCTGAGCGCGGCCAGGTTCTCCGGGGCCATCCGGTAATGCACGGCCTTGCCGGGGAAGGGCACGCCGTGCCGGGTCACCGAGGTCTCCAGGTTGACCACACGGGCGTCGGGCCGGGCCGCGTCGATCAGACCGAGCGCCTCGCCCCAGGGGTAGCCGGGAGCCACCTGCCGGGGCACGGGCCCGGAGACGGCTTCGGCGAGCGTCACGTAGTCGCGGGCGTCCCGCACGTACCGCTCGGTGAGGGCGGGGTCGACGGGACGGGGGAGGATCTGGTCGATCCCCCGGCCGAGCATCACGTCTCCGCAGAGGAACAGTCCGGTCAGGCCGCTGCCGCCCATACGCCCAGGGTAGTCCGCCGGACGTCGCCCGATGCGGCGCACCGGGTCGGCCGGACAGCCGGTGGACCGGGATCGGTCAGGATTCGAGAAGCGCCGGACGGCACGCCGGAAATAGCGTGATCGTCATGACCTCACTCGCACTCCTCACCCTCGAAGTGGCCGATCTGACGGCCGCCGAACGCTTCTACGCCGCCTCCGGCCTCGGCGCCCATGTGCGCCTGCGGGCCGCCACGGACGAACCGTCGGACGGCTTCCGCGGCTTCGCGGTCTCCCTCACCGTGGACCGGCCGGCCGACGTCCGCACCCTGGTCGACGCCGCCGTCGACGCCGGCGCGACCGTCCTGAAGCCCGCCGCCAAGTCCTTCTGGGGCTACGGCGGCGTCGTACGGACGCCGGACGGGACGATCTGGAAGTTCGCCTCCTCGGAGAAGAAGGACACCGGGCCCGCGACCGGGCGGGTCGACCGGGTCGTGCTCCTGCTCGGCGCGACGGACGTGGTCGCCACCAAGCAGTTCTACGTGGCGCAGGGCCTCACCGTGGCCAGGAGCTTCGGCCGCAAGTACGTCGAGTTCGCCGGCTCCGAGGGCGCCGTCACGCTCGCCCTGTACGGCCGCCGGGCGCTCGCCAAGGACGTCGGCGTCCCGGCCGACGGCACCGGCTCCCACCGGATCGCGCTGGGCGGCGACGGCGGCGCGTTCACGGACCCGGACGGGTTCGCGTGGGAGCCCGCGACGGTCACGACCGCGGGCTGACGCGACACCCGGCCGCCTTGCCCGCCTCTGGCCGTGGAACACGGCAGCGCGACCGGCTCCGGTCCGCCGTGGAGCAGCTCCGGGACGGTTCCGGGCGCACTTCGCCCTGCACGACCACAGCAGGCGCAGCGGCCGGCGGCGGGAGCGGAGCGGGGCGGGGCGGCCGTCATGCGCGGGCTCCCGCACGCGTCTGGTCGGCGAGGGCGTCCTCGTACCCGGAGCCCCTCTTCCGGCACACCGTCGACGACATCCTGGCGGCCCTCGGCGACGGCGCCCGCTGAGCCGGCCGCCCGCGTCCGCCCGGGATCCGGACGCTCTAGCGCCCCGCCCGGGCCGCGCGGCGGATGGTGGCGTCCACCAGGGCGAGCGCGTCCTCCGCGGTCCGGCCCGGGGCGCGGTTCCAGGGACCGATGAGGTCGTGCCAGCCACGTGAGCGGAGCTCTTCGAGCATCCAGGCGCCGGCCTCGTTGAGGGTGGCGGCGCTGCCGTGGCCGAGGCGGTGGGCGGTGAGCATGGCGCCGCAGACGCAGCGGGCGCCGCGGACGTCGCGGAGCTTGTACGGGGTGTTCTGCCAGCCCCACTCGGTGAGGACGCGCCGGGCGTGGCCGAGATGGACCGAAGGAAGCACGTCGGGGCTGCCGATGCGGCGCCACATGTGCAGCCGGTCCGGCAGGATCGCGCCGAGGCGGCCCGGGAGCGGCCGTTCGGCGGGCCGGGGCGCGGGGTGGGGCGCGGGGTGGGGGTCGAGGGCGGCGAGGGCGTCGGCGACGAGCTGGTCGACGGGGACCGAGAGCAGCCGCCGCCAGTCCGGGGCGGCGGGTTCGTCCCGTACCGGCTCCGGCAGCTCGGCCCAGCGGGCCGTCATCTCCTGCCAGGCCGCCGTCTCCAGAAAGGCGGCGGCCTCACGGTCGAGGTCTTCGACGGTCGCGACGGCGGTGAGGGTGGTGACGGTGGTGCTCGGCATGCGGGCGACTCCACGAGTGATTCGTGCCTACTTTGTCCTGATATCGGTAAGAATGTCGGCTTCGATGCACTCGGACTTGAGCCCTGTGAAGGAGCGTGCCCATGAGGATCGCCGTACTCGGCACCGGCGAGGTCGGCCGGCGGCTCGGCGGCAAGCTGGTGGAACTCGGCCATGAGGTGACGCTCGGGTCGCGCTCCCCGGACCATCCGGGCGCGACGGAGTGGGCGGCACGGTACCGGGCCGCCCACGGCACGTTCGCGGCGGCCGCGGGCGGCGCGGAGCTGGTGGTGAACGCGACCGGCGGCCTGGTGTCGCTGGCCGCGCTGGAGTCGGCGGGCGCGGAGAATCTGGCGGGCAAGGTGCTCGTCGACGTGTCGAACGCGCTGGACTACTCGCACGGCATGCCGCCGCGGGTGGTCACCCCGGACGGCGGGAGCGTGGCCGAGCAGATCCAGCGGACCTTCCCCGCCGCCCGGGTGGTGAAGACGCTGAACACCCTGACCAACACGGTGATGGTCGACCCGGGCCGGGTGCCGGGCGAGCACGTCGTCTTCGTCTGCGGCGACGACCCGGCGGCCCGGGCCGTGGTCACGGACCTGCTGCGGTCCTTCGGCTGGCCGGACGGCCGGATCCTCGACCTCGGCGATCTGACAGCGGCCCGCGGGACCGAGCTGCTGCTGCCGCTGTGGCTGCGTCTGTACGGCACGTTCGGCACCGCGGAGTTCAACTTCGCGGTGCCGAGGGCGCCGGGGGCGTGATCAGGGGATCAGACGGTCCGGTGATGCGGTGACCAGGCCAGGTGATCCGGTGATCTGGCGATCAGGCATCTGCCGATCAGGAGCTCAGCACGCCACCGAGCTCACCCGGGGCGCCGGTCAGGTGCTCGGGGGTGAGGAGCTCGGCGAGCCGCTCGGGCGGGAGCAGGCCCTTCTCCAGGGTGAGTTCGGCGACCGAGCGGCCGGTGGCGAGGGCCTCCTGCGCGATGGCGGTGGCCGCGGTGTAGCCGAGGTGGGGGTTGAGTGCGGTGGCGAGGCCGATGGAGTTCTCGACGCTCGCGCGCAGGTGGTCGACGTTGGCGGTGATGCCGGTGACGCAGCGCTCGGCGAGGGTCAGGCAGGCCGCCTTCAGGGAGGTCAGGCTCTTCGACAGGGCGTGGAAGATGACCGGCTCGAAGGCGTTGAGCTGGAGCTGGCCGCCCTCGGCCGCCATGGTGATGGTCATGTCGTTGCCGATGACCTCGAAGGCGACCTGGTTGACCACCTCGGGGATGACCGGGTTGACCTTGCCGGGCATGATGCTCGAACCGGCCTGGACGGGCGGCAGGTTGATCTCGCCGAGGCCGGCGCGCGGGCCCGAGGAAAGCAGCCGGAGGTCGTTGCAGGTCTTGGAGAGCTTCACGGCGATCCGCTTCAGGACGCCGGAGAGCTGGACGAAGGCGCCGCAGTCCTGGGTGGCCTCGACCAGGTTGGCGGAGGTGACCAGGGGCAGGCCGGTGATGCCGGCGAGGTGGCGGCGGGCGGTCTCGGCGTAGCCGGGGGCGGCGTTGAGGCCGGTGCCGATGGCGGTGGCGCCGAGGTTGATCTCGTGGATCAGCTCGATCGCCTCGGCGAGGCGGCTGCGGTCCTCCTCCAGCATCACGGCGTACGTGGAGAACTCCTGGCCCAGCGTCATGGGCACGGCGTCCTGGAGCTGGGTGCGGCCCATCTTGACGACGCCGCCGAACTCGACGGCCTTCGCGGCGAAGGCGTCCTGGAGGACGGCCATCGCGCGCAGCAGTTCGCGGGCCGCGCCGATGGCGGCGATGCGGATGGCGGTCGGGTAGACGTCGTTCGTCGACTGGCCGAGGTTGACGTCCTCGTTGGGGTGCAGGTGCGCGTAGTCGCCCTTGGCGTGGCCGAGGAGTTCGAGGGCCCGGTTGGCGACGACCTCGTTGGCGTTCATGTTGGTGGAGGTGCCCGCGCCGCCCTGGACGACGTCCACGACGAACTGCTCGTGCAGCGCGCCGTCCCGGATCTCGCGGCAGGCGGCGACGATGGCGTCCGCCTTGGCGGCGGGCAGCAGGCCGAGCTCCTCGTTGGCGAGGGCGGCGGCCTCCTTCACTGCGGCGAGCGCGTCGATGAGCGGCGGGTAGACGGAGATCGGGATGCCGGTGATGGCGAAGTTCTCCGTGGCGCGCAGGGTGTGCACCCCCCAGTACGCCTCGGCGGGGACGTCCCGGTCGCCGAGCAGGTCGTGCTCGCGGCGGACGGGCTGCTCGGTGTCGGTGTTCTGCTGTGCGGGGATCACGGTGATGGGCGCCTTACGCGTGGGAGGGGGCGGCGTGGTGGGGGGCGGCGTGCGAGAGGTCGGCGGGGCGGGTCGGGCACCCGGGGGCGGGCCAGGCACCGGGGCTCGGCGTGGCGGTCGGGCACCGGGGGGGGGCGGGCCGGGCACCGGCTCGGCGTGGACGGGCGGGCCGGGCACCCGGGGGCGGGCCGGCGGGGGCGCACCGGCGCCCGCTCGGTCAGTGGGCGGCGGCGAGCGCCGGCTCGGGGCGGACCGGGCCTTCGAGGAGGGTGCGGAGCAGGGCGGTGCGGCGCTCCGGCGAGGGCGTGTCGGTGAGCAGGGCCGCGAGCAGGGCTATGCGGGCCTGGCCGGGGCGCAGGGTGCCGGCCAGGATCGCGCCGGCGGCGGCCAGGTCGACGGCGCCGCCGCCCGTGTAGACCTCGGCGACCGGGCCGGAGGCGACGCGGGTGGAGAGGACGACGTGGACGCCCTGGTCGACGGCGCGGGCGACGGCCTCGGCGATCTCGGGGGTGGCGTTGCCGGCGCCGGTGCCGACGAGGACGATGCCGCGGGCGCCGGCGGCGACGGACGCGTCGAAGAGCACGGGGTCGGCGTCGGAGTGGTGCGTGACGATGTCGACGCGGGGCGCCGGGCAGCCGTCGGCGGGCAGCGGGAGCGGTGCCGGGCGCTCGGGCTCGCGCTCGACGTCGACCCGGCCGAAGCCGAGGCGGCCGACGCGCTCGCCGGACGGGTCGGCGAAGGGGTCGGCGGCGAGCGTCCTGGTCTTCACGGTGCCGCGGGCGGCGTGGACCAGGCCGTCGAAGACGACGAGGACGCCGAGGCCGTGGACGGTGGCGGCGACCTGGAGCGCGTCGTAGAGGTTGGCGGGGCCGTCGCCGTCGCCGGTGCCGAAGGGGCGCTGGGCGCCGGTGAAGACGACCGGCCGCGGGTCGGAGTGGTGCAGGTCCAGGAAGAAGGCCGACTCCTCCAGGGTGTCGGTGCCGTGGGTGACGACGATGCCGTCGACGCCGGGGTCGGCGAGCGTCTCGTGGACCGTGCGCAGCAGGGCCAGCTGGCGGTCGGTGGTCATCCGGGAGCTGTTCACGTTGAACAGGTCGACGACCTCGACGCGGACGTTCTCGGGGACGGCGGCGGTGGCGACGACGTCGTCGCCGGAGGCGTCGGCGGCGTATCCGCTGCCGGTCCAGCGGCTGGCGATGGTGCCGCCGGTGCTGATGACCACGATGCGGCGCTGCCGGTCGTCGCGCGTCCACTTCATGACTGTGCTGTCCTTCCCTGGGGTGCGCGGCAACGATAGGTCAAGGGTCGCGCTACGCGATTGCGAAATCACCCCACTCTTGTTTCATGCGTGGTGGATAATTGCGCCATGGACAGGATCGATCTCCATATCTTGCGCGAGCTCCAGCAGGACGGCCGGCTGAGCAACCAGGAGCTCGCCCAGCGCGTGGGCCTCAGCCCCTCCCCCTGCCTGCGCCGGGTGCGCCAGCTGGAGCAGGACGGCGTGATCCAGGGCTATCGCGCGGTGATCGCCCCGGAGGCGGTCGGGCGCGGCTTCGAGGTGCTGGTGTCGGTGGAGGTGAAGCGGGACCGGGAGACGGTGGAGGCGTTCGAGGAGGCGCTCCAGGACATCCCGGACGTGATCGAGGCGTACCGGCTCTTCGGCAGCCCCGGCTGTCTGCTGCGGATCGCGGTCGCCGACCTCGCGGCGTACGAGCGGCTGTGGATCGAGCGGCTCACGACGCTCGCGGGGGTCACCGAGGTGAATTCGCAGATCATCATGAAGCGGGTGAAGGAGCCGCGCGGGCTGCCGGTCGAGCGCTGACCTGAAACCGCCCTCCGAGCGAGTCTCCGGCGGACCTCGCGAGGTGAACGGAAGCGGAACGGACGGGAGCGCAAAAGCGCAGTTCAACACGTATACAACGAGGCTCCGTTCGCCCCGTCGCGGTGATCAAAACGGACAAGGCCGCCCACACCGCCAAGGTGGCTTGACCCCACCTGTCCGACCCTGCATCGTTCCCGACCGTATGCCCGCCGTCAGACCGGCGGGCCCGTGCGAGGGGACACTCGAACCGCATGTCAGACATAGCCGCGAGACGCCGGACCTTCCGGCCGTCCCGCGTCCGTACGAAGGGCGTCGCCGGCCGGGGGGCGGTGGCACTCGCCACCGCGCTGGCGCTCGGCATGACCGCCGCACCGCTCGCGGTCGCGGCGACGCCCGCCGCCACCGGCGGCACCGCGGCGGCCATCGCCGCCCGGGGGAACGCCCAGCAGCCGAAGGCCGCCACCGGCACCGACAAGGCCGTGCAGGACGCCCTGCGCAAGGCCAAGGAGACCGGCAAGCCCGTCCCGATCGACGCCCTGACCACGGAGTCGTCGGAGACGGTCGCCAGCCCGAACGGCCACCGGCTCATCACGAAGACCCACGCCCAGTCCGTACGGGTCAAGCGCGCCGGCCACTGGCGCACCCTGGACCCGACGCTGCACGCGGGCCCCGGAAACACCGTCACGCCGAAGGAGACCGGCGCCCGTCTGGCGCTGTCCGGCGGCGGCACCGGCCCACTGGCCACCATCACCACGGACGACGGCAAGCGGTTCGCGGTGACCGCGCCGTTCGCCCTGCCGAAGCCGACGCTGAGCGGGGCCACCGCCACGTACGCCTCGGTGCTGCCCGACGTGGACCTGAAGATGACCGCGCTCGCCGACGGCGGCTGGCGCGAGGTCGTCGTCGTCAAGACGGCGAAGGCGGCGGCCGATCCGCGGCTCAAGCAGCTCAGGTTCCCGGTGCGCACCACCGGCCTGAACCTGTCCGCCGACCGCGCCGGCAACATCGTCCTCAAGGACGCCCGCGGCAAGGCCCGGCTGCATGCGCCGACCCCGTTCCAGTGGGACTCCAGCTACACCGCTCCCGCACCGCGCTGGACGAAGACGGCACAGACCTCCGGCGCTCGCGCGGCCGCTCCCGTGGCGGGTGTGAGGTCCTCGGCCGAGCAGCCGGGTGACGGGGCGAACGTCTCGACCATGAAGGTCGCGGCGAGCGCCGACGCGCTCGTCCTGACGCCCGATCCGAAGACCTTCGGCAAGGGCACCGGCCCCTGGTACCTGGACCCGACGATGAGCGCCCAGGCCAACCGCCAGGTCAACGCCCAGGTCCAGGAGAACCACCCGACGACGTCGAACGTCAACACGCTCTCCAGCCTGGGCGTGGGCTACTGCGGCTACTCGGACTGCACCGGATACGGCCGCTACCGCTCGTACTTCCAGCTCGGCATCCCGTCCCAGCTGTACGCCGACGGTTCGCACGGCACCGCCCAGATCGCGAGCGCCACGCTGACCGCCTCCGTGGTCAGCTCCTCCGCTCCCGGCACCAACAAGGGCATCGCCCTGTTCAACACGCCGATGATCCCCGGCGGCGCCACCTGGAACAACCAGCCTTGCGGCACCGGCTACATGAACGGCTGCGACAAGGTCGGCACGGCGTGGATCACCGGTAACGGCAACATCTACTACGACGTCAAGTGGTGGGTGCAGCGCGCCGCCGACCAGAAGTGGTCGAACTGGACAGTCGGCTTCGCCGGCGACGACGAGTACAACATGTACTACCGTCACCACCTCGGCGCTGACCCCGCCATCGCGATCGAGTACGACATCGCGCCCACCATCTGGTACCCGCGCACCGTCCCGACGCCCGGTTTCGCCGACAGCGGCAGCTACAACGACTGCCAGACCCCCGGCGGCAACCCCTGGTACAACCCGGGCTGGGTCGGCGCCAACCAGTACGTCAAGCTGCGCGTCAACACCTGGTCGCCGATCGGCTACAACCAGCTCTACACCAACTTCCACATCTGGGACGACAACGACTCCAACTGGAGCGTCCGGCAGGACGTCGGCCCGACCGGCAGCTACGGCGAGGTCGAGTACTGGGCCGGCACCTTCACGGACGGCCACCAGTACGGCTGGACCGCCAACGTCAGGGACGGCTGGCTCTCGTCCGGTGACACCGCGTGGTGCTACTTCCGCGTCGACAAGACCCCGCCGGCGGTCAGCGTCAGCTCCACCGACTTCCCGGCGAGCGGCACGGTCAACGTCGTACCGAAGCTGAAGATCAACGACACCGGCACGTTCCAGGTGAACGTCACCGACCCGGCGCCGGGCAGCGGCCTGAACGCCTCGGGCGCCGCCTGCTTCCGCTGGACCACGGACCCGACGCCGGTCACCGGCTGGAAGTGCTCCGACCCGGGCGTGGTCCGGGGCGCGAGCGGCAGCTTCTCGTTCACGCCGCGGATCTGGGGCACCAACGTCCTGTTCGTCCAGGCGATGGACGTGGCGGGCAACTACAGCCAGCCCTTCCCGTACACCTTCTACGTGCCATGGGACCCGGCGAAGGGCGCCGCCGTCCCCGGTGACCTGGACAAGGACGGCCGCGGCGACATCCTCAAGCCGGACGCCGCGGGCAACCTGATGCACATGACGGCGGACAGCGATCCGACCATCGCACAGGCCGCCCTGCTCGGTCTCGCGCCGCAGGGCACCACGTGGAACGACGTGCAGACCACGCACCGCGGCGCGCTGCGCTCCATGGGCGTCGACGACGTCTTCGCGCACACCACGGCCAACCCGGCGCTGAAGGGGAACCTCTACCTCTACCCCAACAAGGGCGACGGCACGTTCAACACCTACACGACCGTGGACAAGCCGACGACCTTCGCGGCGCCCGACGGCACCCCGCTCGACGCGCCCCCGGCCGGATGGGTGCCGGACTGGTCCGAGGCCACCCAGGTCCTCGCGCTCGGCGCGCCCAAGGCGGCGCTGAACGACTTCGACGGCGACCTGGCCGCCGACCAGACGGCCGTGCTCGCGGTCGAGCGCGGCAACCTCTGGCTGTACCGCTCCAACAGCATCAACAGCCTCGACGCGGACGCCGTCCTGGTGTCCAACACCGGGAACTGGGGCAACTTCGAGCTGCTCAACCCCGGTCCGGCGAGCGGCAAGGCGCAGCCGACGCTGTGGACCCGAAGCCTGACCGACGGCACGCTCCGCTCGTACCCGATCGGGACCAGGGCCGACGGCCGGCTCGACCTGTCCGGTCTCGCCAGCCCCACGGGCCCGGCCTCGTCCGTCATCGGCAGCGGCCTGACGCCCGCGGCCTTCCCGAAGGTCGGCACCGTCGGCGACGCCACCAAGGACGGCATCGCTGACCTGTGGGCCGTCGCCGCCGGCAGCGACCAGC
The DNA here is from genome assembly GCF_053605265.1 of Streptomyces sp. NPDC003943. Taxonomy (NCBI): domain Bacteria; kingdom Bacillati; phylum Actinomycetota; class Actinomycetes; order Kitasatosporales; family Streptomycetaceae; genus Streptomyces; species Streptomyces sp. NPDC003943. Next base: position 29,130 of record NZ_JBSGIW010000035.1, read on the forward strand.
TGATGTTCTGGCGCGGCAAGACCGCCGGCGGCACCAGCGCGACCGCCGTCACCGGCTTCGAGGCCCCGGCCAACCTGGGTGACACCACCGCGCCCGTCGACCGCATGCGGCTCTCCGCCGCGGTGGCCGGCAAGACCCCGGACGCGTACGGGAAGTTCCCGGGCACGGTCAAGGGCGGCGTCACCTTCACCAGCGACACCGTCAACGGCGCGCCGGCCACGGTGGCGACGTTCAACGGCACGGACGGCGAGATCGACTCCGACGGGCTCAAGGTCGACACCACCAAGTCCTTCTCGATCTCGCTGTGGACGAAGGCCAACGCGTTGACGGACGGCGTGGTCATCAGTCAGGACAATACCCAGGCCAGCGGCTTCATGCTGTGGCCCGCCACCCTGGGCAACGGCTACGTCAACTGGCACCTCGGCATGGCCACCGCCGACAACGGCGGCTGGCCGTACGACCAGACGGACGTGCGCAACAGCGCGGCGCGGGTCCAGCTCGGCGCGTGGACGAAGCTGACCATCAGCTACAACGCCACGACCGGCCAGATGACGCTGTACGTCAACGACGCCCTCGCCTCGGCCGGCATGCACACCACGAAGCTGGCGGCCGCGGGTTCGCTGGTCCTGGGTCGCTACAAGTACCAGGGCCGCGCGAACAACTTCTACAACGGCTCGATCGCCGACGTGGTCGTCCACGACTACGCGGTCGACCCGGCGAGCGTGGCCGGCCCGGTCGTCTCCGACATGGCGGCGGGCGTCTGCCTCGACGTCGACGGCGGCGTCTCGGCCGACGGCCGCGCGGTCCAGGCGTGGACCTGCAACGGCACGGCCGCGCAGGCATGGCAGGCCGCCGGCGACGGCAGCCTCCAGATCCTGGGCCGCTGCCTCGAGGTCGGCGGCAACGGCCCCTGGGCCAACGGCACCCAGGTCCAGCTCTGGTCCTGCAACGGCGGCGCCAACCAGAAGTGGTCCGTCCGCCCGGACGGCTCGCTCTACCACCCGGCCTCGGGGCGCTGCCTCGACCTCCCGGGCGGTGCGACGGCGAACGGGACGCGGCCGCAGCTGTACGACTGCAACCAGACGCGGGCGCAGAGGTGGCACACGGTCGCGGTGACGTGAGGCCGGCTCCCCGGAGCGTCTGACGAATGAGATGTGCCCTGGTGGAGCAAGGCTCCACCAGGGCACATCGCTGTCGTGGGCGCGACTATCGAGCCGTCAGAAAGGCGGCGAGCCCTTCCAGTACGCCCTCGAATTCGGCCACGGGCATCGTGCAGTCCTCGAAGACGTCATAGAAATCGCTGATTTCCACTTCGTCGGACGAGATCCGCCTGACGCTCGCGCTTTCCGTTCCGAGGACGTGGCCGACGCCGGCCTCCCGGTACATCCGTCGCCATTCGCGCAGGTAGCTCCGCGCGGCTTCGGCGTCGAGCCCGAGCGGGACGATGAGGGTCTCCACGGCCAGCCGTAGATTCTCCGGCACGCCCGTGGGCGCCACCGGAATGACCTCTTCGTCCTCGTCGACCGCGAACGACCAGGTGGTCGTGTCCATCACTGACCTACTTTCCTAGCGGGAAGAACGTCGACAGGACGCGCGTACCGTCGGCTGCCTTCTCCAGGAACCCGGTCATCCTGACCCCCTCGTATATACCTGAGACCTGGGCTCCGCCCTTCTTGTAGGTACCGGTCGCGAGGAGATGCTCACCGGCGGCCACAACCTTCTCGGCCGACCAGTCCGCCGGGAAGAAGGTGTGCCCCGCCTTGGCCACCTTCGTGATGATCGAGCCGTCCGGCATGCGGGCACCGACCGTTCCGACGACACGGGCCGTACCATCGGCCTTGGTGACCAGGTCGCCGTTGATGAAGCGGTTCTCGGGGACGCCTCCGGTCTGGTCCGGGTGGAGGTGCCACCCCGCGAACGCGCCGTCCTTGTTGATCACACCCTTCAGCACGTGCTCCTGAGCCTCCGCGGAGACACCGCAGTTGTGGACGAGGACGGGCGCGGCCCCGGCCAGCACGTAGTACGTGTGCAGACGGTCGACCGTGAGGTCGTACGTGACCACGGCCTGGTGGTAGTTGCGGACCGTGGTGACGATGATCGGCGTGCCGTCGACCGTGCGCAGCTTGTGGCCCGCGGCCAGCTCACTCGCCTCGGTCCAGCGGTGCGCCGTGGCGTCCCAGAACGGGTGGTGCCACGTCGTCGTGAGGGTGCCGGTCGTGCCGTCGTCCGACGTGAGGACGAGGTCGGTGAACTCCTTGTCGTCCGGGGTCGTGATCAGCCGCTCGACCGTCTCCGCGCGGGTGACGCCCGTCTGCGGGTCGGTCGCGAGGACCTGGTCGCCCTCCTTGACCTGCTCGATCGGCTTGGTGGTGCCGTCCGCGAGCTGGACCGACGTGCCGGCCGGGAAGCTGTGCGGACCGCCGATGGGGCAGGTGCCGACGTCGTCGGCCGATTTGGCCGCGTCCTCGGCGGCCTGCTTCTCGGCCTGGACGGCCGCGTCCTCCGCCGCGGCCGCTTCGTCGGCGGTCTTGCGCGCCGTGACCAGCGCGCTCTCCGCCTCCCTGGCGATCTTCTGGGCGCCGCGGAAGGCGTCGTACGCCTTCTCCCCCTCCTTCCAGAGCTTGAAGGCCCGGATGCCGACCTTCACCGCCTTGAAGACCTTCGACCACGGGACGAAGTTCAAAGCGGTGTTGATGCAGCCCATGACGTCGCCCTTGGTGAAGCAGTCACGCGCGTCGTTGAAGCCGATCAGGTCGCCGACGACGTCGACGATCTTGCTCATCAGCTCTTCGCGTTCCTGCTTGGCCTTGGCGAGGGCCTCGTCGGCGGCCTGCTTCTGGCGCAGGGCCTCGGCCGCGGCAGCCTGCTTGGCGGCGTTGTCGTTCTTGGCCTGCTGGGTGGACGGGGTGCTGCCGGTGTCGGTGGGGGTGCCGCCGCCGTCACCGCCGCCGCCTCCGCCTCCGCCGCCGTCCTGCTGCTCGTAGTAGCGCTGCCAGGCGGCGGCGCTCATGCACCGGCCGCTGCCGTCGTCGGCAGGGATGCACGTACCGCTCGGGTCCGACTGATCGATCGGGTTGTTGTCGGCGTACGCATAGCCGTTCCAGGACTGCGGATCGCCTTCGTTGAACACCGGGTCGACCGACAGGAAGCGGCCCGTCGCCGGGTCGTACTGCCTGGCGCCCAGCGTGGTGAAGCCGGTTTCCTCGATGGTGCCGCCGACGAAGCCGCGGCTGCCCGCCCAGACACCCGCGCCCGGCTGGCTGCCGCGCGCGTTGCCGAAGGGGTCGCTCGGGCGGCGCGTGACGCTCAGGCTGCCGGCCTCGAACTGGACGCCGTTCGTGCCGTGCGGGTCGGCGGCCTGGTAGTAGAGCTTGCCCGCGCCGCTCTTGGTGACGCGGGTGACGGTGAGGCCGCCCGGCGCCGGATAGCTCCGGGTGTCGGAGACCGCGCCGGACGCCGTGTCCAGGACGATCTCGTCGGCGCCGAGGAACAGTGTCACCTTGCCCGGCGATCGACGGATGAGCTGGCCGCCGGAGGCGTCGTAGACATAGCTCGTCGGCCCCGCCGCAGCGGTGTCCGCGACGGACTCGATCCTGCCCTCGGTGTTCCAGTTGATCCGCTTGGTGCCGGACGTGTCGGTGATGGCGGTGGTGTTGCCGGACGCGTCGTACTGGTAAGTCGCCGTCTTCACGGTGGTGCCGACGGTCGACTTCGATGTCGCCAGCGCGTGCGGGCCCCCCGTGCCGCCGCCCGTGTCCGGCGCGGTGGTCGGGGTGTTGGGGCCGGTGGCGAAGGTCTGGTCGACCGTCTGGTCCTTGGCCGTGGCGCCCGTCGGGTCGTGCCGGACCAGCTTGGTGCGGTTGCCGGTCAGGTCGTACCCGTACGACTGCCAGTACGGCGACGGGCCACCGACCCGCGCGGCGGCGTCGGCCGCCGTCGGCTCGGTCGGGTTGGCGCAACCGCCGATGCCGGAGACCGACGGGGCGGGCGCCGTGGTGGTGCCGCCGTTGTCGGTCCAGGCAGCGGTGAGCCGGCCCAGGTAGTCGTAGGTGAAGCACTGCGTGTCGACGCTGGTGCCGTCCTGCACGTTGCGGGCCGAGGTGAGCGAGCCCGCCTTGTTGTAGGTGTAGGAGGTGAAGTCGACGTGCGTGCCGGCGAGCTGGCTGTCCAGGGTGGACTGCGTGACCCGGCCGGTGCCGACGTCGTACAGCTGGGTGGTGACCACCTGGGAGCCGTACGGACCCACCGTGGTGCGCGTGGGCCGGCCGAAGGCGTCGTACTGCACATCGGTGACCAGCGCGGACTTGCCACTGGAGCCGATGAAGTTGCCGTCGACGTCGTAGGAGTTGGTGAGCCGCTCGGCGGTCAGCCCCGCCCCGGTAACCGCGGGCAGGGTCACGGTCTTCGGCAGGCCGAGGACCGGCGTGTACGTCACCGAGGACACGTACGTGCCGGCGAGCACCCCCTCACTGGCCGGGATCGTCATCGACATGCCGGTGGGCCGGTAGCCGAAGTCGTATCCCGTCACGGTCGACTTGTACGCCGCTCCGTTGACGAAGCGGGTGGACGTGTCCGGCTTGCCCTTCGCCTTGGTGTCGTAGGTCCACTCAAGGCTCTTCTTGGCCGGGTCGCTGGTGTCCGTCCCCTCGTACGCGGCCGTCTTGCGGCCCAGCAGGTCGTATGTGAAGCTGAGCGACTTTCCGCGCGCGTCCGTGGCCGTGGTGATCCGGCCGCCTGCGTCGTAGGCGGTCCTGGCCGTGCCGGAGTCCGGGTCGGAGTTGACGGTCAGTTGGCCCAACAGGTCGTACGTGTAGTGCCACTCGTGGCCGGAGGAGTCCTTGCGGAGCACGACGTGGCCGGAGGCGTCGTAAGAGCTGGTGGTGGCGTCATAAGCACCCGTCGGCGTGCCCGACTTGTACTGCCTGACCTCCGTCGTCCGCCCCAGCGCGTCCGTGATCGACGAGCTCGCGAACCCGCCCGGCGGCGGCGTCACGTCGATCCGGTCGGCCCCCGCGTACGTCGTCGTCGTGCGCCACTGCTCCTGGCCGTACGACATGAACTTGCTGACCGTCACCCGGCCCAGGGCGTCGTACTCGTTCCAGGTCTGCGCCGGGATCTGCGCGTCCTGGGGGACGAAGACGACAGCCGTCGGACCCGAGTCGTTGTTGAAGTACGACGGGGTCGTCTGGACCTGGCGGCCCTGGGTGTCGAAGATCGCGTCCGAGATCAGCCGGCCGACGGAGCCGAAGGGCGGCTGCGCCTGGGTCTGGCGGACCCGGCCGAAGCCGTCGTGGATCTGGATGCTGGTGCCGTAGCTGCCGTCCTCGCGCAGGTTCTGCGTGGTGATGGCGGCCGGGCCGTCGCGGTTGATCTTGAGGTCGTAGGCGAACTTCTGGTTCGGGGACTGGGTGGCCTTGTCACGGCCGGGCTTCCACACCGCGACCAGGCGGCCGAGGGAGTCGTACTCCTCGTCCGTGAAGCGCCCGTTCTCGTCCACCGCGCGGGTCGGCAGGCCGCGGCCCGGGTCCATCGTGGTGGTGGACGTCCAGCCGAGCGGGTTGGTCACCGCCACGGAGGTCGGCAGCGCGCCCTCGGCCGGCGTGTACGCCGTCGTGGTCGTCGCGCCGTCCGGGTGCGCGGTGTCCTTGGTGTTCGGGTCGGTCGTGGAGACCTGGCGGCCGTACTTGTCGAAGGTGGCCTTGGCCGTGACCCGGTAGTTCGCCGAGCCGTCCGCGTTGTACGAGCTCAGCACCTCGGTGGAGGTCTGCAGCGCGCGGTCGCCGACCGTGCCCAGCGGCTGGTTGTCGTACAGGTTCCGGGTGTCCGCGATGGTGTTGGCGGCGTTCGGCGTGGCGCCGCACGGTCCGGCCAGCGTCAGGACCCGGTACGGGAGCTCGATCAGCATCGGGTTGGCGCCGGAGGCGTAGGACGTCTCGGTGCACTGGCGCTGCTCGGGCTTGGTGACGTCACCGTAGACGTCGACCTTCTGCACGCGTGCGGCGTGCGAGAGGTCGGGGTCGTAGGTGACCTCGCGCTTCGTCTCCCGCCAGCTGCCGTCGGCGAGCCGCGCCCGCTCCCGGACCTGGGCGGTGTTGATGAACCGGGCGGTGACCTTCGGCAGGCCGGACACGGACGGCGTGTGGGTGGAGGTGATCTCCGAGCGCCACGGGGTGCTCAGCTCGCCGCTGAGGACCTTGGCGTCCGCCGCGACCGACTCGAAGGTCTGGGTCTCGCGGACGAAGCCCGCGTACTCCTCCTCGTCGGTGATGGTGCCGCCCCAGGTGTCGGTCACCTGGCCGCCCATGCCGCGCAGGAAGGTGGCGACGGACTTGCTCTTGGGGCCGTCGGTGCCGTTGCCGGTGGTCGTGGTGACCGTGGCGTAGCCCCGGAAGTTGTCGTACGTCCGGGTGTCGTCGTCCGCGAACTCGGAGTCGTTGCGGTGCCAGGCGGCGCCGCCTCCGTACTCGTACTCGGTGACCCGGGCGACGCCGGAGGTGACCATGGACTCCTGGGTGACCGAGGCGACCAGGTACTTGTTGAACCAGTCGAGCGACGGCGCGGTGCCCGCCGGCGAGTTCGGCTTGACCCACTTGACCGGCATGCAGGCCATCGTGTTGGTCTCGGGCGAGGCGGGCATGGTGCCGGCCTTGCGCGAGCACTCGACCTGCTTGTAGCCGATGTTGATGCGGCCGCCGGTCTCCGTGACGATCGCCGTCATGCGCGGCCGGTTGAACCGCGAGGCGGTGACGGTGACCTCGTCGACCCGGTTGGGCATCTGTATGCCCGTGAAGGTGACCGGGGGCAGGTCGAGCGCGGCGAGGCCGTTGGAGCCGGTGCGCTTGATCGACTGGAGCCACATGGTGGGGCTCTCGGTGGTGTCCTCGGGGTAGGACCAGCCGTGGGTCAGCGTCCAGTTGTCGACGGTGCGGTAGCCGGTGCCGACGAGGACCTCGGTCTTGACCTCGGCGAGCCGCTTGGAGGTCCAGAAGGTCGGGCCGTAGACGGTGCAGGTGCCGGTGTCGGCGCACTGCTGGTCGAGCGGCGTGTCCTTCCAGCGGCTCTGGTTCGCGAGGGTGCGGTCCGCCGGCTCGCAGCCGGTCGTCTCGAAGCAGCGCTCCTTGGCCGTGAAGGTCATCACGACGGCGGCCTTGAGGCCGCCCTTCGCGGCGACCTGCTCGGGCAGGCGCTGGCCGTAGGAGACCGTGTGGGGCTGGGAGGCGCGCTGGTACTTGGTGGGGGTGCCGTTGCCGTTGTTCTGGCCGCCGCCCCGGGCGTACCAGTTGTCCTCCTTGTCGTACGTGTAGCTGATGAGGTTGCCGTGGAGGTCGACGATGTAGTCGAGGTTCCACTGCCAGCCCATCTGGCACCACGAGGCGAGCCCGGTGGAGGCGCTGTAGCAGGGGTCGCCGGACTTCGGGTGGTACACCGGCACGGTGTTCACCGAGTTCGAGGCCGTGTCGCTGCCGTCACCGCCGGGCAGGTGGTTGGCGCCGAAGTAGTAGTCGGTGCCCTCGGTCGTGGTGACCTTGAAGCCCTCGCCGTTCCAGGCGCCGTTGTTCAGCCCGGTGAGCGGGGTGATCTTCGTGCCGTCGTCGCCCTGGAGGCGCAGCACGCCGGTGGTGTCGTCCTTGACGACCTGGCCGGAGTGGCCGGCCAGGTTGAGGCTGAGCGTCTGGCCCGCCCAGCACTCGTCGCCGGACATGTCGATGCCGCTCTTCAGACACGGCTTGTACTGCCGCGAGATGAAGCCGGGGGTGTAGGCCCAGCCCTCACCGGCCCAGGACGCCTGGGAGTTGGAGGCGGCGGTCATGCCGTCGACCGTGGAGGAGTCGTAGCCGAGCATGACGCTGGGCGCGGCTCCGCCGATCGCGGTCGGCATGGAGAAGGTGTAGCTGTACGTGAAGTTGCCGGCGTTGGATCCGGCGCTCCACGATGCCGACGGCGAGAGCGGGGTGGCCGCGAAGGAGCCGCCGGAGCCCGAGGTGGCCGGTTCGGCGGACAGCACCATCGCGGTCGAGGTCTGCTGCGTGGCGAACGACTGCTGGGCGCCGGTGCTCCCGGTCTGCGTCGTGGCGGGCAGCGTGACGTCGGCGGTCAGCTTCCCGGTGCGCGGGTCCAGGGTGGCCGGGACGGGCGTACGGGTGCGGCAGCCGGCCTTCGCGGGGGTGGTCAGCGCGCAGGCGGGCATCCGTACGAGGCGGGCGCGGTCGCGCCAGGAGCCGGCGCCCTGCAGCGTGTTGACGTCGAGTTCGACGCGGACGGCGCGTCCGGCGTCGGTCGCGGGCGAGGCGCCGCGGACGGTGACCAGGTTTCCGAAGGCGCCGGCGGCCTTGCCCGCGGCGGCATCGCTGACGGTGACGCTGACGGAGGCGGCGCCGGCCGGGTCGGAGTCCTCGGCCGAATCTCCGGCGGCGCTGCCGGCGGCCTTCTTCGCACCCTTGGCGGACTTGCCGGACTTCGTGCCCTTGGCGGCCTTCGACCCGGACTTCGCGGACTTCGCGGGCTTCGCGGAGCCGAGGTCGGCGACGGAGACGGGCAGCTTGCCGGCGCGTATCGCGGCGGCCTTGCGGCCGGCGCCGGGCGCGTGCGGCAGGGCGACGGTGGCCGAACCGGTCGGCACCGGCTTGTGGACCGACCGCCAGCGGCCGGCGACCCCGGTGCGGGGGTCGACGGAGGCGCCGAGCTCGCCGGGGTCCGTCGTGCCTTCGACGGACTTCGTCTTGTCCAGCTTGGTGTTCGGCGGCGTCCACACCTTGGGGTGGGGTCCGCGGGCGGCCTGCGCCTCGGGGACCGTCACCAGGGACAGCAGGACCGCGAGCACCGCGGTCAGGATCACCGACAGTGATCTACGTCTGTGTCTGGACCACATCGGTGGGTGGGCATACCACGCCCTCATAACAACTCCAGAGACTTCAGGGCAGCACAAAACGACGCCCGGCCGGATCCGGCGGGCGTCACCGCGTGCGGGGACGCGACGCGGTCATCCGCACCCTAGGGATCAACCGGCCTCCAACACCACGTTCTACCAGCGGATTTGACGGTGCCTTTACTTTGCTGAAAGTGGTCGATCAAGGGATATCCCGGGAATGCCCGGCTTCCTCTCCGGCGGCCCCGATCCACCGAGCCGCCCGCCATCCCGGATCAAGCCGTTCCAGCCACACCGTCTCGTCATGTACGGTTCAAGAACACGTGCGCCGGGCGTTCGATCCCCGACGTTCTACGCGCGCAGAATTGGCTCCCGCACCGCCTTCCCCCCTCACCCCCTCACGGAGGTCTGACGGATGCTCGGACTCAGAAGGTCCACCCGCCGCTTCGCCACCCTGACCGCGTGTGGCGCTCTCCTCGCCGCTGCCGCCGCTCCCGCGCTGAGCGCCCCCGCGGCCGCCGCGCCGGACGCCACGACGGCCACGACCGCCACCACCGCCACGACCACGCCGCTGCGCGTGCTCTTCGACAACTCCAAGGCGGAGACCGCCGGAAACGCCGACTGGATCATCGGAACCGGCCAGCCCGACCCGCTCACCCAGAACCCGTCGCCCTCGGTCGAGACCGACTGGACCGGAGCCATCTCCGCCTGGGGCGTGGCACTGCAGAAGACCGGGCGCTACTCGCTCAAGACGCTGCCGTCGGGCGGCACCATCACCTACGGCACCACCGCCGCGACCGACCTGCAGAACTTCGACACCTTCGTGCTGCCCGAGCCCAACATCCGGCTCAGCGCGAGCGAGAAGACCGCGGTCATGAAGTTCGTCCAGAACGGCGGCGGTCTCTTCCTGGTCTCCGACCACACGGTCGCCGACCGCAACAACGACGGCTGGGACGCCCTCGCCATCATCAACGACCTGATGAGCGACAACGGCGTCGACAACACCGACCCGTTCGGCTTCAGCCTCGACGTCCTGAACATCCAGACCGACAACCCGCGGGCGATCGCCGACACCACCGACCCGGTCCTCAACGGCGCCTTCGGCAAGGTGACCGGCAGCATCATCCGCAACGGCACCACCGCCACCCTCAAGCCGGCCGACAACCCCTCCGTCAAGGGCCTGATCTACCGCACCGGCTACTCCGGAAACACCGGAGCCTTCTTCGCGACCAGCACCTTCGGCAGCGGCCGGGTCGCGATCTGGGGCGACAGCTCGCCGATCGACGACGGCACCGGCCAGTCCGGGAACACGCTGTACGACGGCTGGAACGACACCGCCGGCACCAACGCGGCCCTCGCCCTGAACGCCACCGACTGGCTCTCCAAGGCCACCACCGGCGGTGGCGGTGGCGGCGGCACCACCTGCACCGCGGGGCAGCTGCTCGGCAACCCGGGCTTCGAGTCCGGCGACACCGTCTGGACCGCCTCGTCGGGCGTCATCACCAACGACCCGGCGCGCCCCGCCCGTACCGGCTCGTACAAGGCCTGGCTGAGCGGCTACGGCTCCGCGCACACCGACACGCTGTCCCAGACGGTGACGATCCCGGCCGGCTGCACCACGGCCACGCTCGGCTTCTACACCCGGATCGACACCGACGAGACCACCACGACCACGGCGTACGACAAGCTCAAGGTCGAGGTCCTGAACAGCTCCGGCGCGGTGCTCTCCACGCTGGCGACGTACTCCAACCTCAACGCGTCGAGCGGCTACGTCCAGCGCAGCTTCAACCTCGCCGCGTACGCGGGCCAGACCGTGACGCTGCGGTTCACCGGCACGGAGGGCTCCACGCTGCAGACCTCCTTCGTGATCGACGACACCTCGCTCACCGTCGGCTGACCATCGGCTGACCGTGGTGCGGGCAGATCGCCCGCACCAATCGGTCGGGCGCGCCGTGCCGGCCGGCGGCCGGCGCGGCGCGCTCCTCGCAGGCTGGGAGGGCCACCCCACTCTGCGAGGAGCCGGTCGATGCCCACCAGCCCGTACCGCTACGACGACCTCAGCACGCGCCGGCGCTCCACGCCCAGGTGATGGCCGCGGACATCCTGGAGCTCTGCGTGCCGATCTGATTCGGGAATCCATGTCATCGGTGCGGGGCCATGCGGCTGATCGGGTGGCCGACTGCGTGACCGTTGGCGCGGCGACCGGTCCTTCCACCCGGCGAGGCGAGACAGTAGACCGGATCTTCGGCCGGACCAACCCGGGGCCCTATCGACGTCGGCAGCCGGGCGTGTTGCGCCGCCCGACCACCCACTCGTCCGCAGGGGAACGCATCGATGACCGAAACCGGCACGTCCTACCGTGATCTCCGCGCCCTGGTGATCAACTGCACCCTCAAGCGTTCGCCGGAGCGCAGCCACACTCAGGGCCTGATCGACATCAGCACCGGCATCATGGAGCGCCAGGGGGTCGAGGTCGAGGTGCTGCGGGCGGTGGACATCGACATCGCGACCGGTGTCTGGCCGGACATGACGGAGCACGGCTGGGAGACGGACGAGTGGCCCGTCATCTACTCGAAGGTCATGGCCGCCGACATCCTGACCCTGGCGGGGCCGGTGTGGCTGGGAGACAACTCCTCGGTCATGAAGCAGGTGATCGAGCGCCTGTACGCCTGCTCCTCGATCCTCAACGAGCGCGGCCAGTACGCCTACTACGGTCGCGTGGGCGGCTGCCTGATCACCGGCAACGAGGACGGCGCCAAGCACTGCGCGATGAACGTCCTCTACAGCCTCCAGCACCTCGGATACGTCATTCCGCCGCAGGCGGACGCGGGCTGGGTCGGCGAGGCCGGCCCGGGCCCGTCGTACCTCGACCCCGGCTCCGGCGGGCCGGACAACGACTTCACCAACCGGAACACGACCTTCATGACCTGGAACCAGCTCCACCTGGCGAGGATGCTCAAGGACACCGGTGGCATCCCCGCCCACGGAAACCAGCGCTCCGAGTGGGACGCCGGCTGCCGGTTCGACTTCGAGAACCCCGAGCACCGTTGAGTGCGGGCCGGACCGGTCGGAGGTCCGGTGGAAGCCGGCTCCGGATCGAGCAGGTCCATCGCGCGACAGTGCCCGCGACGACAGCGGCCTCAGCTGAGGTCCTGCCTCGGGGCCGCGCCGAACAGCTTCACGCGAGTGCATGCTCCACCGGGCCGTTCCTGCCGGGCGAAGCACACGGAGCGGGAGACAACCGAGGGGAATGGGTGGGCGCCGGGCCCCCTCGCAGAGAATGTTAGCGCTAACATTTTCCGTGGAGAAGCCTCTCCAAGGCTTCCCCGGTGAAATCTCCATCAGGCGAAGCGTGTTGTCAATACTCCGCGCACGGACCGCCCCGAGGCGGTGGCCGGGGCGTGTTCCTCCGCTCTCGGTGGCCGGCCCATGTGCGGCGTTCACCGCGCATCGCGGGCTCCTGGGCCGGTCGTCGGCGTATCCGCACGTGGGCGGAGCGGGCCCCGGACGGGAGTGACCGTCGCGGGCTGCCGGGCGCACGCCCGGCGGCCCGACCGGCCACCGTGAGGTCTTGGCACGGTTGTTGACGGAAGCGGTGGACCGGCACGAGTATCGGTGGCGTTGTCTCCGTGGTGGCGCCGGAACCTCCTCACGCTCTTGGCAATCCCGACGGAGAGGTCCCATGTCCCGATCCCGCTCGCTCGCGGCCCGGCTGCTCGGCATCATCACCGTGCTCGGCCTCGCGCTCGGCCTGAACCTGCAGGCGGCCCCACGGGCCGCTGCCGCGTCGCTGGTCCAGATCACGAACTTCGGCACCAACCCGACCGGTCTGCTGATGCACCTGTACGTGCCGGACCACGTCAAGCCCAGCCCGCCGATTCTGCTCGCACTGCACGGCTGCCAGGGGACGGGCCCCTACATGTACTCGAGCACCGACTTCGCCTCCCAGGCAGACAAGTACGGGTTCCTCGTCATCTACCCCTCGACGAGTCCGAGCGGAAGCTGCTGGGACGTCTCCTCGGACCAGGCGCTGACCCGCAACGGCGGCAGCGACCCGGTCGGGCTCATGTCGATGATCACCTACGCGCAGCAGCGCTACGGCGGCAATCCCAACGCCGTGTACGTGACCGGGGAGTCCTCGGGCGGCATGATGACGAACGTGATGCTCGCCGACTACCCCGACGTCTTCAAAGCGGGCGCGGCGTTCATGGGAGTGCCCTACCACTGCTTCCACACCGGCTCGGTGCGCGGCTGGAACTCGGCCTGCGCCCAGGGCCAGGTGTCCATGACGCCGCAGCAGTGGGGCGGCCTGGTGCGGAACACCGGATACCCCGGCTACACCGGCCCGCGGCCGCGGGTGCAGCTGTGGCACGGGACCGCCGACACCATCCTGAGTCACAACAACCTCGGCGAAGAGATCAAGCAGTGGACCGACGTCCTCGGCGTGAGTCAGACGCCGTCGGCCACCGACACCCCCGCGACCAACTGGACCCGGACCCGGTACAACAACAGCGTCGGCACCCCCCAGGTCGAGGCGTACAGCATCGCTGGGGCGGGACACCAACTGCCGGTCCAGGGCACGGAGATGGCCGCCGACGCGGTCCACTTCATGGGACTGGACGCAGGCTCCTCCGGTGGCACGACGGGCGCGCTGCGTGCGGTGGCCGCAGGCAAATGCCTGACCGACGCGAACGCGACGCCGGGCACGCAGCAGCAGATCTACGCCTGCAGCGGCGGCGCGAACCAGACCTGGACGCGTACGGCGTCGAACCAGTTGACCGTGAACGCCGGTGGCGGCGTGCTCTGCCTGGACGCCAGCGCCAAGGGGACCACCGATGGCACCAAGGTGATCGTCTGGTCCTGCAACGGCCAGTCCAACCAGCAGTGGAAGTTCAACCCGAACGGTACCGTCACCGGGGTGCAGTCAGGGCTCTGCCTGGACGTGGCCGGTCTGGGAACCACCGACGGCACGCCCGTCCAGCTGTGGTCCTGCAGTGGCGGCACGAACCAGCAGTGGACGATGGGGTGAAATCAGCGGCCGGCCCGCAGGGGCACCCCGGGTGAAGCGCTCTTGCGGGCCGGCCGGACGACGGGAGCGCCAGGGCGTGCAGGTCGAGGTGCTCAGGGCGGTGGCCCCGACCGCGGTGGAGATGCGGCGACGGTTCGGTCTCAGGAAGGGCCCGGCGGTCCGTACACACCGGCCAGCTCAACGGCCAGACGTGCGAGCCGCTCCCTTGCCTCCGGCGGGTCCAGCACCTCGATGCGTGCCCCCAGCCCGGCCAGCTGTGTCGCGACGACCTCCGGCGTCGGCCCGTCGACCCGTATCTCCGTCCACCCGTCGGGGAGCGTCGGACCGACGTGCAGGCGCCCGTCGAACAGCCGCTCCAGGATCGCCATGGCACCCGGCTCGGCCCGGGCCCGAACCGTCGCCGCGTACAGCCGCTCCTCCAAGCGCGCGGCGAACGAACGCCAGACCGTCGGAAGGTCGAAGCCGGGCGGCCGTACGACGGGCTCGCCGGTTGCCTGGACCGAGGCGACCCGGCTGAGCCGGAAGGTTCGCAAGCCCCGCTCCGTCTCGGCGACGAGGTAGTCGTGACCGGCCTTGGTCACGAGCCCGAGCGGATGGACGGTTCGCACGCCGACGGGCTTGCCGGGCCCGGCGTACCCGAGCCGCACCTGGATCCCGTCCACCACGGCCCGCCGGAGCTCGTCGAGGTGCGGCCCGGTGGTCGTGACGTCGGCGCGTGACCAGTTCGTGCCGTCGGTGAGGCCGGCCCGCGACGCGGCCTCGGCGCCCGCCCGCAGGGGCGCGGGCAGCGCCCGTACCAACTTGCGCAGTGCCGTACGGAGTTCGGGCGTGGTCGCCGAAGGCCCCGCGAGCAGGAACAGTGCCCGGATCTCCTCGGCGGTCAGCCCGGTGAGGTCCGTACGGGCGCCGCCGACCAGCGACCATCCGCCGCCGCGGCCACGCTGCGAGTAGACGGGGACGCCCGCGGTGGACAGGGCTTCCAGGTCGCGGCGGGCGGTCCGTGGCGACACTTCGAGTTCGGCGGCGACCTCGGCCACGGTCACACGGGTGCGTGTTTGGAGGAACAGCAGGGTTGCCACGAGGCGGTCGGCTCTCATAGCGGCCATTCTCTTCCGGAAAGAGGCCAGGAGATGACCTGTTTGGCTTCCAGGATGAGGTCATGACACAGATTGAGAACACCCCGCAGTCCACTGTCGCCCCTGACCCGACCCACGACCCTCGCCAGGGCCTGCTGAAGGCAATCGCGCTGGCCGGACGCACCGTCGCCGCGGTCCGGCCCGAGCAGTTCGACGGGCCCACGCCCTGCACCGAGTTCACCGTCCGGCGGCTGGCCGGACACCTGGTCGCCGTGCTGCGCCGGATCGCCGTCGCCGGGCGCGGCGGCGACGTGATGAGCCTCCCCACGGTCGCCGACGACCTCGCGGGCGCCGAATGGCAAGAGGCGTGGGACGCCGCGGTGCGTGAGGTCGAGGCGGCGTGGGCGGATCCCGCGGTCCTGGGCCGGATACTGACACTGCCGTTCGGCAGCCTTCCGGGTGCTGCCGCCGCGGCCGTCTGGACCTCGGAATTCACCGTGCACACCTGGGACATGGCCACCGCGACCGGACAGTTCCCGGACTGGGACCCCGAACTCGTGGCGATCTCGTACGCCGCCATGAGGCGCGGGCTGCCCACCGGGCCGCGTGACGGTGCGCCGTTCGGGCCGGCGGTGGACGTCGACGCGGACGCGCCGGCCATCGACCGCCTCGTGGCGTGGTGCGGACGCAAGCCGTAACCAGCATCCGGAACAGGGAGGACGGCCCCACTGCTGGGGCCGTCCTCCCTGCACGTTCGGACAGGACGGCGCCACGCCCCGGCGCCCGGCGGCGACGTTGAACCCGGGTCGGTGACTTCAGGACGCGGGCAGGGTCGACACGACCTTGCCGGAGGCGTCAACGGCGAGATAACCGCTGGCCCGGTAGTCGTTGCTGAGGTAGAAGCGCAGTGTCGGACGGTCGTCGTTGAAGGTCCAGCGGTCGACGACGACGTAGCGCATCGTGGGGTCGTCCACCTTGAGGTCGCGTTCGCCGCGCTTCATCAGCGCGGGGAGACTGTCCCAGGGCATCGTGGACACGTCAAAGGGCTGCTCGTCGGCGTCGGCGCTGATGGTGCCGCCGGGGCCGGTCTTCCTGGCCACGCCGGCCCGGTACTCGTACGCGTCGTAGGTCTTCGCGCCGGGCCGGGTCGGGATGTTCGCCAGGGCGTACTCCTCGTAGACCGTCAGGTCCTTGATCGTCGTGGTGCCGCTCGCCCGGCGGAACTCCGCGATGACGGCACGGACGTTGGCGGTGGTGAGGAGGCTGCCGCGGACCGCTGGCGTGGGGGCGGAGGCGGTGGCGGACGAATCCGTGCCCGTGCCCGAGCCCTGGCCGGGGGTGCGTACGGCGCCGGTCGGCGAGGCGCCGCCCTTCGCCCCGGAGGTCCCGCCGCTGCCGTTGTCGCCGTCGTTGCCGTCGGGGAACAGGTTCACGACGCCGATCACGGCGGCGGCCGCCAGCGCGAGGCCGACGGCGACGCCGGCGGCGCGCTTGCGCGGGCTCGAGGGCGCGGGGGTGGGCAGCGTCGGCCGGCCGAAGCCCGCGCCCGGCGCGGCGGGTGGGCCGTAGGCAGGGTGCGGGTACGGCGCGGGCGCCGGCGGGTACGGGCCGGGGGTGACGGGGACGGCGACGGGCGCCGAAGGAACGGCGGGAACAGCGGCGGGAGCAGGAGCCGCGGCGGCGGCGGCGCCCTCAGCCTCCGCCAACAGCCGGTCCAGGAGCGCGCCGTCCGGCCGCTGCGCCGGATCGCGGACCAGGAGCCGGGTCAGTACGGGACCCAGTGCGCCGGACCGCACCGGCGCGGGGATCGGGTCGTCGAGCACCGCGACCACGGTCGCGAGGCCGGTGGCGCGGCGCAGCGGGTGGTGGCCCTCGGCCGCCACGTACAGGAGCATGCCGAGCGACCACAGGTCGGAGGCCGGATTGCCCTCCTCGCCGCGGACCCGCTCCGGGGCGATGAACTCCGGCGAGCCGATCAGGTCGCCCGTGGAAGTGAGCCGGGAGGTGGCGCCGTCGAACGCGGCGATGCCGAAGTCGGTGAGCACGGCCCCGCCGTCGTGGCGGAGCAGGACGTTGGCGGGTTTGACGTCGCGGTGCTGGATGCCGGCGGCGTGCGCGGCGCGCAGTGCGGAGAGGACCTGGCGGCCGAGGGCGAGCACCTCGGGGACGTGCATCGGGCCCACGGCGAGCCGGTCGTACACGGAGCTGCCCTCGACGAGCTCCATCACGATCCACGGGTGCGAGCCGTCCTGCGGCTCGATGATGTGGTGGATCGTCACGACGTGCGGGTTCGACAGCCGGGCCAGGGCGCGGGCCTCGCGGACGGCGCGTTCACGCAACTGCGCGGCGAAGCCGGGGTTGGCGTCCTCGACGGCGGGGTCGGGCGGGCGGACCTCCTTGAGGGCGACGTCGCGGTCGAGGGCGATGTCGCGGGCGCGCCAGACGGTGCCCATGCCGCCGCTGCCGAGTCGGGAGATCAGTCGGAAGCGTCCGTCGACCAGGGGTCTTCGGTCGTCATTCGTCGTCATGGGCGATCATCGTAGGCGGTTCGACTGAGAGGCCGGAGCGGGCCCGGTCTGTCCCGGAACCTGATGCATCTGGCCGCGATGGTCGAACGGGCCGGCGGGATCCCCACGCACGGCGACCGGCGTTCGGCCTGGGATGCCGGCTGCCGACCCGAATTCGCCAACCCCGAGCACCGCTGAACGACCGGCCCGCCGACCGAGAGCCGACCGGCAGGCTGATCGTTCTGCGGCGTGTCGCGGTCAGTGGTGGTGGGCGTGGAGGGCGGCGTGGCCGCCTCCTCGGCCGATCATCCACTTGTTGACCGGCAGGGTGGTGGTGAACGCCACGACGAGGGAGAGCGCGAGGGCGGTCCAGAAGACCGCCTCGCCCAGAGTCGCGTTCATGGCACCGGGGAAGACGACCATGGTCAGGTTGTCCGCGACCTCCATGACGGCGATCGACAGGGTGTCCGCTGCCAGCGCCACGCCGATCGCCCGTCTCAGTCCGACTCCGGACTTGAGGACGCTGCGCACGGTCAGCGAGTACCCGAACAGGAAGGCCAGGCCGACGGAGAGCGCGACGGAGCCGGCGTTCCCCCAGTGGAGTGCGGTGGACAGCACCATGCCGAGGACCTCTCCGATCGCGCAGCCGGTCAGGCAGTGCGCGGTGGCCCGCGCGGCCGTCCCCCAGCCGACACGGCCGGGGTTGTCGCCCCGGTGGGAACCGTGGGCGGCGGGATGATGGTGGCCGCCATGGTCGTGATCGGCGTGGTGATCGGAGTGGTGATCGGCGTGGTGGTCGGGGTGGTGGACGTGTTCCGTCGTCGTCATGAGCGGGCCTCCATCGGCAGTGCCTGTTCGAAGCGCAGGTAGCGGTCGACCGACCGGGCCAGGACCTGGTTGCCGTCGCTGGTGACGACGCGGTCCCACCATGCCCCGTAGATCCGCTCGAAGCGGTAGCCGGCGAGCAGTTCTCCGGCAGCGCGCACGGCGTCGGGCCGCTCGGGGATGTGGTTGGCGTAGCTGTACATGATCGTGACCCAGCGACGGTCCGGGCAGACGTTGACGACGTCGCCGGTGAACAGGGCGCCCGCCCCGGTGTTCCAGTGCATGACCGTGCTGCCCGGGAAGTGGATGCCGGGGTTGATCAGCGTCAGTTCGTCGGTCAGCCGGTGGGTCCGCCCGTTCCAGAAGTGCAGGGCGGGGTCGGGGCGGCCGACCCACTGCCGGTCGGCCTCGTGCAGGTACACGGGCGCGTCGAAGGCATGCGCCCACTCGACCATGGCGGAGTAGAAGTGCGGGTGGCTGATGACGATCGCGCTGATCCCGCCGGCCTCCTGCACCTCGCGGATCACCGCGTCGTCCAGGTAGGGCACGCAGTCCCACAGCACGTTGCCCTCGGCCGTGCGCAGCAGCAGGGCCCGCTGGCCGATGGCGAAGTCGGGCGTGCAGCCGATGCCGAGCACGTCCGGGCCCTGCTCCTCGAAGCGCCCCTCGTGGCCCTCGGCGCGCAGTTCGGCGAGGCTGGTCCACTGCTGGCCGCCGGCCCCGACGTACTGGCGTTCGTCCAGGCAGACCGGGCAGTCGGGGCGGGCGGCGGCGTACTGGGTGCCGCAGGTGCGACAGATCGGCAGGGTGGAACCGATGAGGTCAGCCACGGTCGCCTCCGGCCAGCTCGGTCAGGACGTGCGGGCGGCCGGGCCGCCAGCCCAGGTCGGTGACGGCACGGCGCGCGGACACGACCTGGTTCAGCGCCAGGGCCTCGGCGAACGGGGCACCCACGGCCTCGGCGGCCTGCTCCAGCGGCCAGGGCTCCGCCCGGCCGGTGCCGCCCGCGGCGAGGTCGGCGGCCGCGGCGAGCGCGGCTACCGGCACCGCCTCGTGGGCCACGCCGTGCAGCACGGTTCCCGCCTCGGCCTTGGTCAGGGCCAGCACGAAGAGTTCGGCGAGGTCGTCCACGTGCACCATCGGCCAACGGGTGGCGGGCGAGCCGACGTACCGGCCTGTGCCGTGCTCCTTGGCCCATCCGGTCATCAGGCCGGGTATGCCGCCGCCGTGGCCGTACACGATGCCGGGCCGCAGCACCACGGGCCGCACGTCCTCAGCGGCGCTCGCCAGGACGCGCTGCTCGATGCGCGGGCGGTAGCCGACGATGGCGATCGCGTCCGTGGCGGCGTCTTCGCCGACCGCGGTGTCCCCGGTGGCGCCGAGCACCCACACACCGCTGGTGTACACGAACGCCCGCCCGGTGCCGCGCAACCGCTCGGTCAGCGCGTCCACGGCCGCCGCGTCGACCGTCTCGTCGCCGGTCGGCGTGGCGAGGTTCAGCACGGCGTCGATGTCGTCGGTGACGGCGGCCCGCAGCGAGGCCGGGTCGGCCAGATCACCGACGCGCGACGCCACGTCGGGACCGAGCCGATCGGCGTCCTTGACGAAGTGGACCACTTGGTGGCCGTCCGCCACCAGCCGCCGCACCACGGCGGATCCGATGTAGCCGGTGGAACCCAGCACAAGTACGTTCACGTCTGTTCCTTTCGAGTGTTTGACAACATTCGAGTGCTTGACAACAGGGGCAAGAGGAGCAAGAGGGGCAACAGCAAGGGCGAACAGGCCGTCGCCCGGCGGGTCCGGTGCCGTTCAGGCGGACACGGGCCTCTCTTGCGGGCCGACCGCGTCGAGCAGCAGCTTCGCGGCCACCGCCGCCCCGTCCGTGCGGATCGCGGCCGCCAGGTCTCGCGCCCGTGAGCGGATGCCGGGGGTCAGGGCCGTCGCGAGCGCGGCGGACAGGGAGTCGAAGGTCGGTGTCGGGCCGTCGTGGGCCACACCGATGCCCAGCTCGGCCACCCGGCCGGCCCAGTACGGCTGATCCGCCATCTGGGGTACGACGATCTGGGGCGCGCCGGCCCGGGCGGCCGTGGTGGTGGTGCCGGCGCCGCCGTGGTGCACGACGGCGGCCACCCGGCCGAACAGCGCTTGGTGGTTGACCTCGCCGACCGGGAAGCAGTCGCCGTCCTCGTCGGTCAACGCCAGGTCGGCCCAGCCGCGGGAGAGGAGGACGCGGTGTCCCCGGGCACGGACCGCCTCGACGGCCGCCCGGGCGACGTCGTGCGCGTCGCGTACGGGCATGCTGCCGAAGCCCACGTACACGGGTGGCTCGCCGGCGTCCAGGAAGGCCTCCAGCTCGGCCGGGAGCGGCCGTTCGTCCGGCCTTGTCCACGCGCCCGTCTGCACCACGTCGAGGTCCGCCGGCTGCGGCCATGGGCTGAGGAGCGGGTCGGCCGCCAGCCATGGGCGGTCGGTGAAGACGTGGGCGCGGACGTCGTCCACCGGCGGCAGGCCGATGGCCGACCGGTGGGTGTTGATCGCCTCGCCGAACAGCGCGTTCAGGTGCTCCGCGTTCTGCTCCCACAGCACCCGGTTGTCGGTCACGTCCGGCGGGAGCGGCCGGCCCGGCCACGCGAGCGGCGGGTGGTGCGGCGACGGCAGGTAGGTCGGGAAGTAGGCGACGAACAGGTAGGGGATGCCCAGTTCCTCTGCGGCGGACCGGGCGGCGGCCGCCGCCGGGACCAGACCGGTCGCCACCACCGCGTCGCATCCCTCGGCCGCCGTGACGACGGATTCGTACGTGGTGGCGACCATGCGGGCCGCGCGCTCCGGCAGGCTCTCCACCGGGGGCTTCGCCGTCTCGGACACCGCCTTGGCCGCCATTTCGCGCAGTGACGGGCCGAGCGCGACCAGGGGGATGCCGACGCCGTCCAGCAGCTCCGCGAAGTCCGGTGGGGCGCACACCCGCACGTCCGCACCGAGTGCCCGCAGGGCCGTCCCGAGTGCGAGCATCGGCTCGACGTCCCCGCGCGAGCCGTACGCCATCAACAACACACGCATGTCATGACTCCCGATGATGTCCATGGATTCCGGCCTCGGCCGGCTGCCTGTCGTACGGGTCTTGCTGTAGCCGAGGCACTCGACGATCAAGCCGTCCCGGACGAGCGTGAGGGTCACGCCGCGGACCGTGTCGGCCGGGCCGTCGCCGAAGCGGCACCGCCAGCGGACCGTCGCCCGTTCACCGGTGATGACGACGGCCTCCGGTTCGTACTTCACGGTGCGGTCCTCGACGAGCGCACGGCAGAACTCCAGGCACGCGGCGCGGCCTTCGTACCGGGCCCCGTCCGGGGACGGCTCTTTCGCCTCCATCACGCAGTCGTCGGCGAGCAGGTCGGCGAGCAGCGAGGCGTCGTGGTGAATGAAGGCGCGGTTGAAGCGGTGGACGACCTCGGCCGTGGCGAGGAACGACATGTCGCTGCCTCCCGGGCCGTCAGGCCGGGCCGGCGATGGCGTGTTCCGCGGCCCGGCTGACGTGCTCCCAGGCCGACCAGGTCTCCGCCCGGGTGCGGGCGATGTCGAAGGCCAGGTCGTAGACCATGCTGCCCAGGAGGAGGCGCAGCGGCGGCTCGTCGCTGTCGACCAGCTCGAGCAGCGCGGCTGCGGCGAGTTTCGGGTCGCTGTCGACCGAGCCCTCGGCGAACTGCCGGGCCAGCTCCTCGCGGAGCGGAGCGTACGCCTCCAGGGGGTTCGTGCTGCGCATCGCGGTGTAGAGGTCGGTCCAGTAGCCGCCGGGCTGGATGATGCTCAGCTTGACCCCGAATCCGGCCGCCTCCAGGGCGAGCGCTTCGCTGAGGCCTTCCAGGGCGAACTTACTCGCGCTGTAGAGGCCGGTGCTGGGGAAGCCGCCCAGGGCGGCGATGCTGGAGACCTGCACGATGTGGCCGGAGCCCTGTTCGCGCAGCACGGGCATGACGGCCTGGCTCACCCAGAGCGCGCCGAAGAAGTTGACGTCCAGCTGGGCGCGCGCCTCGGACTCGACGAACTCCTCGACCATGCCCATCGAGAGCATCCCGGCGTTGTTGACGACGATGTCGAGCCGTCCGAAGTGGCCGACCGCCTCGGCGACGGCCGCGAACACGGCGCCGCGGTCGGTGACGTCCAGCGTCAGCGGCAGGACTCGGCCCGGATGGGCGCTCGCGAGCTCCTCCAGCGCGGTCGTGGTCCGGGCGGCGATCACGACGCGGTCGCCGGCCGTCAGGGCCGCCTCGGCGAATGCGCGGCCGAGGCCGCGGCTGGCGCCGGTGATGAACCAGACGCGGCTCTCGGGTCGGGCTGGGGTGTTCATGTGCGGTGCTCCTGTTCGAGGGGTCGTCGTAGCGGTTTGACCTGCTGACGATCCTTCAGGCCGGTGCCACGGCCATCAACGCCCAAGATCAGTAGGATTCGATAATCCAGGCTTATGACGGGGGTTCGGCAGCATGGAAATGCGCGAGATCGAGATCTTTCTGACCCTGGCGGAGGAGCTGCACTTCGGCCGGGCGGCCGCCCGGCTGCACCTCACGCAGGCGCGTGTCAGCCAGGTGATCGGCCGCCAGGAGCGACAGCTCGGCGGTCTGCTGTTCGACCGGTCCAACCGCCGCCAGGTCAGGCTGACCCCGCTCGGCCGGCAGCTGTGTGCCGATCTGCGGCCGCTCCACGCGCACCTGCGGGACAGCCTCGAACGTGCCCGGCTGGCGGCCCGCGGCAAGACCGCACGCCTGCGGGTCGGCATGATGCCCTTCAACGTGCCCGACCTGCACCGCTACTGGGAGGCGTTCCGCTCCCGCCACCCCGAGTGGGAGCTGCAGATACGCAGCGCACCGTACGTCGAACCGTTCGCCAGGCTCCGCGACGGCGACATGGACGTCTTCGTCACCTGGCTACCGGTCGACGAACCCGATCTCACCGTCGGCCCGGTCCTCTTCCACGACCCTCGCGTGCTGGCCGTCGCCGCGGACCACGAACTCGCCGGAAGACGCGAGGTCCCGTTCGAGGCCCTGGCTGACTTCGCCCATGCCATGATCCCCGACATGGCCGACTACTGGGAGGACGCCTACCTGTCCTTCTACACCCCCCGGGGCAAGACGATCGAACGCGTCGACTGGGTCACCAACTCCGACGAGCTGATCAACCTCGTCATCAACGGCGAGATCGTCCACCCCTTCCCCTCCCACGTCACCCGCTACTGGTCCATGTCCCACGTGCGCTTCGTGCCGGTACCCGAGATGGGGACGATTCCCTACGCCCTGGTCTGGCGCCGCGACGCCGAGAACGAGCTGGTCCGGGCCCTGGCCGGGACCGTCCGCGACATCGGCGCGCTGCACTTCTGAGTACATCCGCGGCCAGGCGACGAAGAGCCGCGATTCCTCGAAGAGCGGTCAGTCCTCGAAGAGCAGCCGGAGCGCGACCCGTCGGTAGTAGCGCACATGGGCGAGCGCCAGCTGGGCGGCGGCCTCCGCGTCGCCCGCGCCGATCGCCTCGAACAGCAGCCGGTGCTCGTCCCACAGCGGCCCGGGCTCGTCGACCTGCTGGAACAGCCAGCGGAGCCGGCCCTCCAGTGACTCGAGAGCGGTGACCAGGAGTTCGTTGCGCGACATGCGCACGATCTGGGCGTGGAAGGCGGCGTTGGCGCGCGACAGGCGCTCGGGGCCGCCCGCGGTCGTGGCGGCGCGGGCCTCGGTGAGCAGCCGGCCGAGGGTGTTGAGCTCGGCGTCGGTGCGGCGCTCGGCGGCGCGGCGCACGGCGAGGACCTCCAGGGCCTCGCGCATGTCGAAGAGGTTCTCGACGTCCTGGCGGGTCATCTCACGGACCACGATGCGGCGCTGGGAGACGGCCTGCAGGAAGCCCTCGCCGATGAGGATGCGGATGGCCTCGCGGACGGGCACCCGGGAGACGCCGAACTCCTCGGCGACCTCACGTTCGACCAACCGGTCCCCCGGCTTGAGCCGTCCGGTGATGATGCGGTCGCGCAGTCCCTCGCAGACCTGGTCGCGGAGCCAGCCGCCGCCGTGGCCAGGTGCGGTGCCCGTTCCTGGGCCGGTCATCGGTCCTCCCGCCGTCGATCACCTCACGGTATGCCACCCCGGCGGATGCTCCGGGCCCCGGGGCGTGCGATACCCGTCACGGTCGACCCGACGCACACCCGTGCGATACTTAGCTTCGCCTTACCTAAGTTCCAGCTCCACCCGGGAAGACCTCCGCCATGCAGACCACAGCACCCGAGGAACCGCTCCGTCAGGACCTCACCCCCGGCTGGCTCCTCACCGCCGCGGGCGTGCTCGCGGCCGGTGCGCTCGCCGTCTGCTGCTGGACCGCCGGGCACGTGCGGGCGGACCTGACGCTGCAGACCGCGGCCCGTTTCCTGCACGTGGCGAGCACCGTCGCGGGGCTCGGCGCGGTGCTCGCCGTCGACTGGTTCGCGGTGCTCTGGCTCTCCGGCCGCCGCCCGCTCGCGAGCGTCCTCGACACGGCGTGCGCGCTGCAGACCCCGATCTGGGCGGGCCTCGGCGGACTGACCGTCACCGGTCTCTTCCTCCGCCCCGATCTCGGCTCCCCGCTCACCGTGGTCAAACTCGGCCTGGTGCTCGCCGTCACCCTCAACGGTCTGTACGCGCACCGGCTCGGCCAGCTGCTCGCCCGCTTCCGGGACCGCGCCGAGGTGCCCCGCGGGCTGCTCGTACGCTCGGGCGCCGCGGCCTCCGTCAGCCAGATCGGCTGGTGGGGCGCGGCCCTCATCGGCTTCCTCAACAGCCACTCCTGACCCTCGTTCAAGCTCCTTGTCCGGCCCCGTTTTGGTTCTTCGGACGATCCTCCCTACGATCCTCCGATGATCACGAGAAAACGGCTGGCGACCGGCGCCTGCGCGCTCATCGCCGCCCTGAGCGTCGGGTTCCTCCCGACCAGTGCCGCCGCCGACGACGGACCGGCGGCCGCGGACTCCGCCAAGGAATCGCCCAAGGTCGAGCTGGTGCTCGACGTCAGCGGCTCGATGCGCGCCCGCGACATCGACGGACAGTCCCGCATGGCCGCCGCCAAGCAGGCGTTCAACGAGGTCCTGGACGCGGTCCCGCAGGAGGTGCGGCTCGGCATCCGCACCCTGGGCGCCGACTACCCGGGCCAGGACCGCGAACGCGGCTGCAAGGACACCCGGCAGCTCTATCCGGTCGGCCCGCTCGACCGCACCGAGGCCAAGACCGCCGTCGCCACCCTCGCCCCCACCGGCTGGACCCCGATCGGCCCGGCCCTGCTCGGCGCCGCCGACGACCTCAAGAAGGGCGAGGCGGCCAAGGGGGCGGACGGCCAGGGCGGCGGGGCGACCAAGCGGATCGTGCTCATCACGGACGGCGAGGACACCTGCGCCCCGCTCGACCCGTGCGAGGTCGCGCGGAACATCGCCGCCCAGGGCATCCACCTGGTCATCGACACCCTCGGCCTGGTCCCGGACGCCAAGACCCGGCGCCAGCTGACCTGCATCGCCGAGGCCACCGGCGGCACCTACACCTCCGTGCACCGCACCGAGGAACTCTCCGGCCGCGTCCGGCAGCTGGTCGACCGCGCGGCCGACCCCGTCGTCACCCCGGTCGCCACGAACGGCGCCGAGCGCTGCGCCGACGCGCCGACGCTCAAGCCGGGCCTCTACACCGACCGGCAGGTCTTCGGCGCCCACCGCTTCTACAAGGTGGACGTGCTGCCGGGCCAGGAGCTGCGCGCCTCGGTGAGCATCTCCGCCGACCGCGCCGTCAACAACGACTACGGCGTGCTGCTGCGGGCCGTCACCACGCACGGCCGTGAGATCGTGCGCGGCTCCGAGGCGGGCGACGGACGCACCGACGTCATATCGACCGGCCTGCGCTACCCGAAGAAGGACGACTCGGCCGCGCTGGACGACGACACCAAGTCCGCCGCCGAGACGGTCTGCCTCCAGGTCAGCAACTCCTTCTCCGCTCCCCCGTCGGTCAAGACCACGCCCGGCATGCCGGTCGAGCTCGCGATCGACGTCGTCGACGGTCCCGGCGCGGCCTCCGACGTGGCCTCCTTCGGCCGCGGCTGGTGGCTGCTCGGCGCGCTCGTGCTCGCCGGCTTCCTCGGCGGCCTGTTCTTCGGCTGGCTGTCCCGCTGGCGCGTCGCCGTCTGGAGGACCAACTGATGGAGCGCACCATGAGGAAGACCACCCGCACCCTCCGCCGGCTCACCGCGGGCCTCGTGCTCGCGGGCGCGGCCCTGCTCGGCCCGGCCGCCCCGGCGGGCCTCGCCGACACCGCGACGCCCACCCCGAGCGGCAGCGCGAGCGGCGCCGCGGCGCAGGCCGGGCCGACCGAGGCCGGCACCTCCTTCCGTACCGCCGCGTTCTTCCGGCAGGGCCGGCAGGCCACCGCGCAGGCGTCCACGGGTGACTACCTGTACTGGCAGTTCCCCGCCGACTCCGGCGAGCGGCCCACCGTCACCGCCACCGTCACGCTGCCCGACGCCGCGCTGCGGCACGGTTCCTCGGCCTGGCGGATCGACGTGTACGACGGGCTGCGCCGCCGCCAGCCGTGCATGTACGGCATGCAGTCCCGGCTCGCGGCGAAGGACGCCGCGACCGTGGAGCTGGCCTGCACGCTGCGTCCGGTCCGGACCGCCGCCGACACCTGGTCGAACGACCCGCTGCCGGGCAGCTACTTCGTCCGTCTGACGGTCACCGGGCTGCCCGAGGACGACCTGGGCCAGCCGTTCTCGGCACGGATCGGGGCGACCTCGAAGGACGTCGGCGGGGCGTACGCGGCGGACGGCGCGCTCGCCGTCCCGCTGGTGCCCGGCGCCACCACGCCGGAGACCGTCGAGGCGCGGGCGCCCGAGAACGGCTGGTCCTCCGGCTGGTGGTCCGACCGCTGGCTGTGGACCGCCGCGGGCGGCGTGCTCGCCGCGCTCGCGGGCATCGGCGGCTACGTCCTGACGCGCGGCTCCGGCCGCCCGTCCCGGGTCCCGCCGGGCGTCTGAGCCCCTGTGCCGAACCGGCCCCTGTCGCCCCGGCGGCGGGGGCCGGTCGTGTGTCCGCCCCGGGTGGGTGCCGGGCCCTACTGCCCGCCGGGACGGACCAGACCGCTCTCGTACGCGTGGACCGCGGCCTGGGTGCGGTCGCGCAGGGCGAGCTTGGTGAGGATGCGGCTCACATAGGTCTTCACGGTCTGCTCGGCGACGACGAGCCGGGCGGCGATCTCGGCGTTGGACAGGCCCTGCGCGATGAGCGTCAGGACCTCGGTCTCACGCTCGGTCAGCGCGCCGAGCCGGTCCATCAGCGGGACCCGCGGGGCGGGGCTGAGCCGGGAGAACTCCGCGATGAGCCGCTTGGTCACGTTGGGCGCGAGCAGCGCGTCGCCGCGTGCCACGACCCGTACCGCCTGGGCGAGTTCCTCGGCCGAGGCGTCCTTGAGGAGGAAGCCCGCGGCACCGGCGCGCAGCGCCTCGTACACGTACTCGTCCAGGTCGAAGGTGGTCAGGACGAGCACCTTGACGGTGGCGTCGGCGGGGGCGGTGAGCAGCCGGGTGGCCTCGATGCCGCCCATGCCGGGCATCCGGATGTCCATGAGGACGACGTCGGGGGCGAGTTCGGCGGCCCGCGCGACGGCGTCGGCGCCGTCGACGGCCTGGCCGACGACCTCGATTCCCGGTTCGGCGTTCAGCAGGACCGTGAAGCCCTGCCGGACCATGCTCTGGTCGTCCGCGATGAGAACCCGGATGTCGTCGCTGTCGCTGCTCATGAACCTGAGGTGTCCTTCACGGGGAGGGGGGCGGGGAGCACCGCGGTGATCTCCCAGCCGCCGTCGGGGGTGGGTCCG
The DNA here is from genome assembly GCF_053605265.1 of Streptomyces sp. NPDC003943. Taxonomy (NCBI): domain Bacteria; kingdom Bacillati; phylum Actinomycetota; class Actinomycetes; order Kitasatosporales; family Streptomycetaceae; genus Streptomyces; species Streptomyces sp. NPDC003943. Next base: position 57,287 of record NZ_JBSGIW010000035.1, read on the forward strand.
GCGGCGAGCTCGCCGCCGAGCATGGCGGCGCGTTCGCGCATGCCGAGCAGCCCGTGGCCGGGTTCGCCGGACGCGCGCGGGGCGGCGGCGAGGGGGCGGGCGGGGCCGTCGGGGGCCGTGTTGGTGATCCGCACGGTCAGTCCGTCGCGGTGGTAGCGGGTCTCCACGGTGGCCCGGGCGCCGGGGGCGTGACGCATCACGTTGCTGAGGGCCTCCTGCACGACGCGGTACGCGGAGAGCTCGGCGCCCGGGGAGAGCGGCCGGGTCTCGCCGTGCGTCTCGGCGGTCACGTCGAGGCCGGCGGCGCGGACGTTGGCGAGGAGTTCGCCGAGCCGGTCGAGGGTGGGCTGCGGGGCGTGCCGTACGCCGGCGGCGGCGTCGCCCCGGTCGCCGTCGCCGCGCAGCACGCCGAGGACGCGGCGGAGTTCGGTGAGGGCGTCGACGGCGTTCTGCCGGATGCCGGCCAGGTTCTCGCGCAGCTCGGGCGAGGGGTTCTCGACCAGGTGCGGGGCGACCTGCGCCTGGATGGAGATGACGGACATGTGGTGGGCGACCACGTCGTGCAGCTCGCGTGCGATCCGGCCGCGCTCCTCCAGGAGGGCGCGGCGGGCGCGTTCCCCGGCGGTGAGCTCCTCCTGCTCGACGAGGCGGGTGCGGGAGACGCGGGCGGCGCGCAGGGAGCAGCCGGCGACGGTCGCGGTGGTGAAGAACGCGGCGCCGAGGGCGAGCACCGGCGGGTGCGGCACGGTGTGCGGCAGCAGGGCGCCGACGCCGGTGAGCAGGGTGATGACGAGCGCGGTGGCGGCGGCGAGGGGCCGGACGCGCAGGGCGAGCAGCAGCAGGACGAGGGTGTGCAGCGCGACGGCCGCGCCGCTCCAGGGCCAGGGGGCGCCGAAGAACGGCGCCGCGAGCACGCTGGTGAGCAGCAGCGCGGCGGTGGAGAGCCAGGTGGCGGCGGCGGGCCGGGTGAGGGCGAGGACGGGCGCGGCGGTCTGGGCGATGGCGAACAGCGTGATGCTGCCGGGGGCCGGGTCCATGGCGTTCTCGTACTGCGTCATCTCCCACATCCCCATGAGGAGGCTGAAGAGGACGAGATGGGCGTGCGGCAGCCAGCTGAGGTAGCGGTGGCGGGGCAGCGGGTCGCGGCGCGGCGAGCCGAGGTCGGCGCGCAGGATCCCGGGGGCGGCGCGCAGCGCGCTCGCCCACCGTGTCGTGTCCCCCACCGTGCCCACCGTGCTTCCCCCGCCCGTGTGTTCGTTCTGCTGCCACAGCCTAGGCACGTCGTGCCTCCGTCCTTCTCCGGGGCCGGTTGCCCGGCCGTCGCTCGGCGGCCCGGGCGGTGCGGGTGGTGCGTTCGTACGCGTGGAAGACCCCGCCGCAGATCAGCAGCGCGACGGCGAAGACCGGCAGCCAGCCGAGCCGGGCGAGGACCCAGTCGTAGCCGTCGGGCACGGTGTGGAGACCGGCGAGCGGGCGGTGGCCGAGGAGGCCGGCGGTGAACAGTCCGCCCGCGGTGACGGCGATCATCGCGGTCTGGTGCCAGAGGAAGACGGTCATGGCGCAGAGGTTGAGCAGCGCCACGGCCGCCCAGGCGGCGGGCCGGCGCAGGGCGCGGCGCAGCGGCCCGAGGAGCAGCAGCGCGGCACCGGACTGGGCGAGGCCGAAGGTGACGGCGGCGAGCGTGGGCGGGTTGAGGTTGGAGACCGGGGCGCCGGGCACGCCGACCATGGAGCCGGGATAGCCGGCGAAGGCGACGAGGAGGCCGGTCACGGTGGCGCCGCCGAGCAGCAGGGTCCAGGCGGCGCCGGGCGCGAGCGGGCCGCGGCGGGCGAGCAGGGCGCCCAGGCAGTACGGGACGAGCCAGCCGGCCGGCAGGTTGAGCCAGCCGAGCCAGTCGGGGCCGTCGAACCCGAAGCGGAACAGGTCGACGTGGAGGACGACGGCGAGCGGCCACAGCGGGTGGACGCGGGCGACGAGCGGGGTGGCGGCGGTGAGGGCGGCGAGGACGAGCAGGAACCACAGCGGCGAGAGCACGAGCTTGCCGAGGGTGTGGACGGTCGGCCAGGGCACCCCGGAGGCGAGCATGCCGACGGTGGCGGACAGCCAGACGAGGAGCAGCGGGACGACCGGCCGGAACAGCCGGCGGAGCCGGGCCGCGATCCACCCGCCGTGGCTCTCGCCACGGGCGCGGGCGGCGGTGTGGCCACGGGCGGCGACGTATCCGCCCACCAGGAAGAAGACGGCGAGGGTCTGGAACACCCAGGACACCGGGGTGAATTCGGGCAGATGACCGAGCGGGCTCTCGACGTGCAGGGTGCCGCTGTCGGCGACGAGGGCGGTGACCAGCCAGTGGCCGAGCACGACGCCGAGGATGGCGAAGGCGCGCAGCGCGTCGAGGGCGCGGTCGCGGCCGGGCGGGGTGGCGTCGGCTATCCGGTGGGCGACGCCGCGCAGGGTGTCACGCACGGTCGGGCTCCTGTCCGTCGACGATCCGGGCGAGGTTGCGCAGGGGTACGGAGCCGGGCGCGAGGTAGTCGCTGTGGCCGCCGTCGCCGGTGGCGAAGCGGCGGGCGCCGAAGCCGGGGTCCATGGGGTCGGTGCCGAAGCCGAGTTCGGTGCCGGGGAGCAGGGGCAGGCTGAGGTGCGGGACGTCGGCGACCCAGTCGCCGGTGGCGCGGCCGGCCCAGACGGTGGCGCGGGTGTGCAGCCCGGCGGCGCTGTCGAGGCCGGTGCCGGGGCTGCCGTAGAGGACGACGGCGGCGACCGGCAGTCCGTGGGCGGCGAGCGCGCACACCGCGGAGCCGTAGGAGTGGCCGAGCAGACTGATCCGCGCGTCGGGCCGGATGCCGTGCAACTCCTCGACGAACGCGTGGAGTCCGGCTGCGGCCTGGTCGGCGCGGCCGGGGGTGAGGGAGGCGGCGCTGGCGGTCGCGGGGGTGCGGTAGCCGAGCCAGGCGACGACGGCGGCGCGGGCGCCGAACTCCCGCTGGAGGGCGGCCTGCAGGGCGACCGCTCCGGCGCGGAAACGGCCGTAGCTGTCGAGCCCGGTGTCCACGCCGGGGACGAGGACGGCGATCCGGTCGGCGCGGGCCAGGTCGCCGACGACCTCCACGCTGCGGCCGCCGTCCCGCCCGTCGAAGGAGAGGAACTGCCGGCCCGGCCCGGCCATCGTCCGCAGCGACCCGGCCCGCCGGTGCGCCCCGTACTCGTCCGCCGTGCGCGCGGCCGCCGCCAGGTCCGCCCGCCCGGTCGCGTACCGCGCGTCAAGCTGCGCGGCGAGCGCGGCGGGGCCGCCCGCGGTCAGCGGTCGTACGGCCTCCGGCGCGGGCGCCGGCACCTCGGCGGGCCGGGCGGCGCCCACGACCGGCACGGCGACGGCGGCGGTGACGAGCGCGGCGAGCAGGGTGCGGCGGAGGCGGCCGGTGCGGGTGGTGCGGACGGGGGGCGCCATGGGGTTCCTTCCGGGGCGTGGTCGGTGACGCTCCGAAAGGTAGGAACAGGCCGCCGTCGTCGGCGTCCCGCCGGGGAGCCAACCTCGTGGGTAGCTCTCAGGTATGACGGGTCGTCCGAAGGGGTCGGCGCACCCGTCCCGGGGCCAGGTGCGCCCGAGCTGATCCGGCACCCGCCCTCGGCCGGAATCAGGCATGCCTCGCGAGCCGGCCACGGGAGACCGCCGATGCGGGTTCACGCTGCCGATGGGGACGAGCGTGGAGCGCGTCCGGAGGCTGTGCACCGCGGGCGCGCCGGAGGCGGCCCCAGACCGGTCCGGGCGGTGGCACCGCAGCCATGGAGTGGCCCCGGCGGAGCGGGTAGCGGTACATGGGCGCTTACGCGATGTCGTGCCCCCGGCGCCAACGCCGCCCGCACCGCCCTGCGCACGCATCGCTTCTCGCCGGCGCTCCGCGGTCGGGGTCGCCCCGGTTCCGCCGGGTGAACCTTTGACTCGTCACCCGGCCGAGAACCGGTAGACCGTGGCCGAGCGGAACTCCTCGCCCGGGCGCAGGAGCGTGGACGGATAGGCGGGACGGTGGGGCGAGTCCGGGAAATGCTGCGTCTCCAGCGCGACACCCGCGTAGGCGGCGTACGGGCGGCCTGAGCGGCCGGTGAGCGAGCCGTCGAAGTGGTTCCCGGTGTAGACCTGGAGGCCCGGTTCCGTTGTCAGGCATTCCACTCGCCGGCCGCTGACCGGGTGGCTCAGCACGGCGGCCCTGCGGAACCCGGTCCCGTCGAGCACCCAGGTGTGGTCGAAGCCCGCGCCGGCCCGGCTGATCTGCGGGTCCATGCCTCCCTCGGCGAGGCGGTCGCCGATCACCGCCGCCGTCCGCAGGTCGAACGGCGTGCCGTCGACGGACTCGACCGGGCCGAGCGGGATCAGTCCGGCGTCGACCGGCAGGTATCCGCCGGCCTCGACCCGCAGTACATGGTCGAGCACCGTGCCGCTGCCCTCGCCGGCCAGGTTGAAGTACGCGTGGTTGGTGAGGTTGACGACGGTGGGCGCCTGCGTGGTGGCCCGGTAGCCGATCGAGAGCTCACCGGCCGGGTCAAGGAGATAGGTGACCTCGACGGACAGTGCTCCCGGGAACCCCTGGTCGCCGTCAGGGCTGTGCAGGCGCAGGCGCACTCCGGCGCGCCGGTCCTGCCGGACCGGCACGCCGTCCCAGAGCCGGGTGGCGAAGCCGTCCGGGCCGCCGTGCAGGGTGTGGCCCGTCGCCTGGGTCGCCAGCCGGTGGACCGTCCCGTCCACCGGCACGACGCCGTGGGCGATCCGGTTGGCGTAGCGGCCGACCGTCGCGCCGAGGAAGGCGGCTTCGCCGAGCAGGTCCTCGACGCCGTCGCAGCCGAGGACGACGTTCGTCCGCCGCCCGTCCCGGTCCGGCGCGTACAGGGCCTGGAGGCGGGCGCCGAGGCTGAGCACCTCGGCGGTGACGCCGTCCGGGGAGCCGATGGTCCAGCGGGTGACGGGCCGCCCGTCGGGCAGGGGTGCGGCGGCCTCCTGGACGACCGTCATCTCGCCCAGGGAGACGAGTGCGTCGTTCGGCACGAGGGTGCTCCGTTCCTCTCCTCGTGGTGCGGTCAGAACCCCTGGGCCAGGCGGTGGTAGGCCTGGTTCCAGCGCAGTTCCTTGGTGAAACGGCGGATGTCCGTGTCCTCGTCGATCACCAGCAGTTCGACGCCGAGCATCTCGGCGAGGTCCTCGATCTCCTCGGCGCCGAGCGCCGCGGAGAGCACGGTGTGATGCGGTGCGCCGGCCGTCAGCCATGCCTCGGTGGAGGTGCGCAGGTCCGGACGCGGCTTCCACACGGCTCGGGCGACGGGCAGGTGGGGCAGCGGCGCGGGCGGCTCGACCACGTCGACCTCGTTGGCGACCAGCCGGAAGCGGTCGCCCAGGTCGGCGAGGCCGACCACCACCGCCGGGCCGGGCTCGGCGTCGAAGACGAGCCGGACCGGGTCCTCGCGCCCGCCGATGGCGAGCGGGTGGATCTCGCAGGAGGGCGTGGCGGACGCGATGCTCGGACAGACCTCCAGCATGTGCGCGCCGAGGATGAGCTCGCGGCCTGACTCCAGGTGGTAGGTGTAGTCCTCCATGAAGGAGGTGCCGCCGGGCAGCCCGGTGGCGGCCACCTTGAGGGTGTGCAGCAGGGTGGCGGTCTTCCAGTCGCCCTCGCCGCCGAAGCCGTAGCCGTCGCCCATCAGCCGCTGCACCGCGAGGCCGGGCAGCTGGCGCAGCCCGCCGAGGTCCTCGAAGTTGGTGGTGAAGGCGTGGAAGCCGCCCTCTTCCAGGAAGCCGCGCAGGCCGAGTTCGACGCGCGCCGCGTAGCGCAGCGACTCGTGGCGCTCCGCGCCGGCCCGCAGCTCGGGTGCGAGGCGGTAGCTGTCCTCGTACTCCTTGACCAGCGCGGTGACGGCTCCGTCGTCCGTCGCGTCCACCGCGGCGACGAGGTCGTTGACACCGTAGGTGTTGACGGAGACGCCGAAGCGGAGCTGGGCCTCGACCTTGTCGCCCTCGGTGACGGCGACGTCGCGCATGTTGTCGCCGAAGCGGGCGAGCTTCAGGCTTCGCAGTGCGGCGCGGCCGGCGGCGGCGCGGGCCCAGCCGGCGATCCGGGCGGCGACGGCCGGGTCGGTGACGTGGCCGGCGACGGTCTTGCGGGGGACGCCGAGGCGGGACTGGATGTGGCCGAACTCGCGGTCGCCGTGGGCGGCCTGGTTCAGGTTCATGAAGTCCATGTCGATGGTGTGCCAGGGCAGTTCGACATTGGCCTGGGTGTGCAGGTGGAGCAGCGGCTTCCGCAGCGCGTCCAGGCCGGCGATCCACATCTTGGCCGGTGAGAAGGTGTGCATCCAGGTGATCAGGCCGATGCAGTCGTCCGCGGAGTTGGCGTCCAGACAGACCCGCCGGATGGCGTTCGCGTCCGTGAGGACCGGCTTCCAGACCACCTCGACCGGCATGGCGGTGTCATGGTTGAGGGCTTCGGCGATCCGCTGGGACTGTTCGGCGACCTGGCGCAGCGTGTCCTCGCCGTAGAGCCCTTGGCTGCCGGTCAGGAACCAGATCCGGCGGCCGGCCAGAGGCTTCTTCATGGGGTGACTCCTCACCGGCCCTGGGGCTGGCCGTAGACGTTCTGGTAGCGGAAGTTGAGGCTGTCGATGTCCGCCTGGGCGATCGGCAGGGGCTCGCCGAGCTGGCGGGAGAGGTGGACGGTGCGGGCCACGTCCTCGCACATGACGGCGGCCTTCACGGCGGCCTTGGCGTCCTTGCCGACCGTGAAGACGCCGTGGTTCTGCATCAGGACGGCGGGCGAGCGGTGGCCCTTGAGGGTGTCCACGATGCCGCGGCCGATCGAGTCGTCACCGATGAGGGCGAAGGGACCGACCGGGATCTCGGCGCCGAACTCGTCGGCCATCGCGGTGAGGACGCACGGGACGGCCTCGCCGCGGGCGGCCCAGGCGCAGGCGTACGTGGAGTGGGTGTGGACCACTCCGCCGACCTCGGGCAGGTGGCGGTAGACATAGGCGTGCGCGGCGGTGTCGGAGGAGGGCGCGTGGTCGCCGTCGACGACGTTGCCGTCCAGGTCGCAGACGATCATGTTCTGGGGTGTCAGCTCGTCGTAGGAGACGCCACTGGGTTTGATGACGAGCAGGTCTTCGCCGGGGACACGGGCGGAGACGTTGCCGGCGGTCCAGACGACCAGGCCGTAGCGCACCAGTTCCTGGTGGAGGTCGCTGACCTGGCGGCGGATGAGGTCGGTGGTCGCGTTCACGATGCCTCGCTCGGGGTGGTGAGGGCCGCGTTGCGGATGTCCCGCAGGCGGTGCAGGAGCTTGTCGGCGCCGAGACCGAAGTGGTCGTGCAGGGCGCGGTACTCGGCGAAGAGCCTGTCGTACGCGTCGGCGGCGGCCGGGTCGGGCCGGTACGCGGCCCGGTGCACCCGGCCCATGGCGGCGGCCGCCGTCCGTACGTCCGGATGGGCCCCGGCGGCGACGGCGGCGTGGATCGCCGAGCCCAGGGCGGGACCCTGGTCGGACTCGGCGACCGAGACCGGCCGGCGCAGCACGTCGGCGTAGATGCGCATGAGCAGGGCGTTCTTCTTGAGTCCGCCGGTGACGACGAACTCGGTGACGGGGACGCCGCCCTGCTCCAGCGCCTCGACGATGACGCGGGTGCCGAAGGCGGTGGCTTCGAGGAGTGCCCGGTAGACCTCCTCGGGTCGGGTGGCGAGGGTGAGGCCGGCGATCACCCCGGACAGGTGGTGGTCGACCAGGGTGGAGCGGTTGCCGTTCATCCAGTCGAGCGCCACCAGGCCGTGCGCGCCGACGGGCTGGGCGGCGGCCTTGCGGGTGAGCAGCTGGTGCAGGTCCTCGCCGTTCGCCTCGGCCTCGGCCAGGTAGTCGGCGGGGACGCCCTGGCGCAGCCACCAGGCGAAGATGTCGCCGACGGCGCTCTGCCCGGCCTCGTAGCCGTAGGAGCCGGCGACGATGCCGTCCTCGACGACCCCGCAGATGCCGGGGACGTCGGCGAGGGTGGCGCCGTTGACGACGTGGCAGGTGGAGGTGCCCATGATGGCGAGCAGCTGGCCGTTGTCCACGGCGCGGGCGGCCGGTGCGGCGACGTGCGCGTCGACGTTTCCGGCGGCGACGGCCGTGCCCTCGGGCAGGCCGGTCCACCGCGCCGCCTGCGCGGTGAGCGAGCCGACCCGGGAACCGAGCGGGGAGAGCGGGTGCTCCAGACGGGTGCGGGCGAAGTCGGCGAAGTCCGGGTGGAGCGCCGCGAGGTAGTCCTCGCTCGGGTAACTCCCGTCCTGGTGAATGCCCTTGTAGCCGGCGGTGCAGGTGTTGCGGCTCTCGGCGCCGGTGAGCTGCCAGACGATCCAGTCGGCGGCCTCGATCCAGCGCTCGCAGGCGGCGTAGACCTCGGGATCCTCCTCCAGGACCTGGAGGGCCTTGGCGTACTGCCACTCGGCGGAGATCCGGCCGCCGTACCGGGAGATCCACTTCTCGCCCCGGGCATGGGCCAGGGCGTTGATCCGGTCGGCCTGGCCCTGGGCGGCGTGGTGCTTCCAGAGCTTGGGCCAGGCGTGCGGGCGGGCGGCCCACGCGGACGTCTCGGCGAGCGGGGTGCCGTCGGCGAGCACCGGCAGGACGGTGCAGGCGGTGAAGTCGGTGGCGATCCCGATGACTTGGCCGGGATCGACGCCGGCTGCGGCGAGCGCGGCCGGGACGGCGGTGCTCAGCACCTCCCGCCAGTCCGCGGGGTGCTGGAGCGCCCAGTCCGGCGGAAGCGGCCGGCCCGTGCCGGGCAGTTCGCGCTCGATGACGGCGTGCGGGTAGGCGTGGACGGCGGTGCCGAGCTCCTCGCCGTCCCGGACGCGGACGACCACGGCACGGCCGGAGAGGGTGCCGAAGTCGACGCCGACGACGTACTGGTCCGGATCAGGAGCGGCAGGTGTCACGGTCACGTCCTCGGGGAAAGGTGTTCTTGTTAACGCTCACAGGAATTGTGAGCGTTAACAATCAGGGGTGTCAAGGGAAGTTGCCCGGCTGGGCAGAGCCAGATCGGACGCCTCAGTGCCGGGCGGCCGGGCCCACGCTGCGGCGCAGCACCATCTCCGGGGAGATCTCCACACGGGTCCCGGCGGCCGTGGCGCCGTCCAGCTGCCCGACGAGCAGTTCCAGCGCCCGTCTGCCGAGTTCGCCGAAGTCCTGCCGCACGGTCGTCAGCGGCGGGATGAAGTAGGCGGCCTCCGGGATGTCGTCGAAGCCGACCACGCTGATGTCGCGCGGGACCGAGCGGCCGGCCTCGTGCAGGGCACGCAGCAGGCCGAGGGCCATGTGGTCGTTGGCGCAGAAGACGGCGGTGACGTCGGGCAGTCGCGCGAGCCGCAGCCCCGCCTGGTAACCCGAGCGGGCGCTCCAGTCGCCGCGCTCCACGTCCGGCACGGGGGCGTCGGCCGCCCGCAGCGTACTGCGCCACCCCTCCTCGCGGTCCTGGCTCTCCAGCCAGTTGGCGGGCCCCGCCAGGTGGTGCACGGTGCGGTGCCCCAGGTCGAGCAGGTGCCTGGTGACCTCTCCGGCACCCGACCGGTTGCTCACCGACACCATGGGCACCTGGGTCTGGTTTCCCGATCCGACCGCGACGACCGGCACCGAGCTGGAGAGCCGGGCCACCGCGCTGACGGCGGAGGTCTGCGGCGCGATCACCACGACGCCCTCCACCCCCTGGTCGCGCAGCCGGTCGACGGCCTCCTGGACCGAGCGGCCGTCCAGGGAGCGCAGGCTGGTCACGCTGACGAAGTACCCGGCGCTCCGCGCGGCCCCCTCGATCCCGTCCAGCATCGACGCGGGACCGTAGAGCGTCGAGTCGAAGCTGACCACGCCGAGGGTCTGCGAGCGACGGGTGACCAGGGCGCGGGCGGCGGAGTTGGGCCGGTAGTCGAGCTCCCGGATGGCGGCCAGCACCCGGTCCCGGGTGTCCGGCCGGACGTGCGGGGCGCCGTTCAGCACCCGGGACACCGTCTGGTGGGACACGCCCGCCAGTTTCGCCACGTCCGCCATCACGGGCTGGCGTTGTTCCGTCCCGGCACTCTCGGTTCCCACGCGTCGTCCCCTCCTCTGCTGCGAACCACGGTACGCGACCAGGTCAAGGCGGTTCCGCCAGGCAGGCCGGTCACCGCGGACGGATCGGCGCGCGAAGGCGGGAAAGCCACCGTCCGCGCGGTCGCGCCGGGACGGAGAGAGCCCGGGCTCTGGCCCGGGCTCTGGCCCGGGCTCCGCGCGGCGCGGAGCCGGAGCCAAGGCCCGAGCCGGAACCCGGGCCAG
>NZ_JBSGIW010000036.1:0-66104 GCF_053605265.1 Streptomyces sp. NPDC003943
ACCACTCGGCCATGGCCTCGTTGTGGGCGAGGACGTCCCATGTGTTGTCGGTGAGATAGGCGGGCTGGCTGGGCTGCAGGTCGAGCAGGAGGTGCGGGCCTCGCCCTCCACCACGTACCCGAGCGCGGGCGAGCGGTGCGGGCCGACCGGGAGCCGCCGCCCGTCGTGCCGCGCGGGCACGGCCCGTACGGTCACGCCCTCGACGGTCACCTGCTCGCCCGGCACGATCTCGGTCATCCGCAGGCCCCGCTCGCGCAGCAGCCGGCGCAGCGCCGGCACGGCACGCGGGGCGCCGCCCGGCACGATCAGCCGGGTGCCCGGGGCGAGCCGGGCCAGGGAGGGCAGATGCAGGTGGTCGGCGTGCAGATGGGAGACGAGCACGGCCTCCGCGCGGGCGGCCTCGGGCGGGGGCGGCGCGCCGCGCCGGCGGCGCAGATGGGCGAGGCGGCGCGCGAAGAGCGGGTCGGTGAGGAAGCGGACCCCGGAGTCCTCGACCGTGCACGTGGCATGACCCCACCAGGTGACCTCCACCGGCACGCCACCCTCTCCCGTCGCCGCCCGCCGGCCCCGGCCGGGGCTTCCCGGCCAGGACCCTTCCGTAACGAGGGTAAATGTCCGGGGCCGCCGGTGTGGCCGGTCTTCACCGGACCGACCCCAGTTGGTATACCGGACCCCTCCTCGGGGGGTCGGTAACGCAGTAGGGTCGGTCCATGGACGACGTTCGGGTGGCGGCGATCGCCAGCCTCACCCCGCTCGAAGAGCTCGACGACGACCCCTTTCTGGTCGACACCCGCACCCAGCACGCCATGTGCGACCGCTGGGCCGGCGACAAGGGCTACACCGTGACGAGAAAGCTGTTCTGCTACGGCATCAGGCCCGACCACGAGGCACTGTGGTCGGACGTCGACGAGGGTGCCGTGAACCTCTTCGTCGCGCCGAACGAGCGGGTGCTCGCCCGCGCGTTGACGGACGTGCCGCGCTTCTTCGACGAGTGCGCGCGGCGCGGGGTGCGCCTGGAGACCGCGGGCTTCGACGAACCCGCGTACGACGCGCCGATGAAGGCGGGGGTGCACCGCAGGTTGTCGATGCCCACCGCCGGGTACGACGGCTCCTGAGGACCGCCGCCGGCTGCCGCCATGACGCCGGAAGTCCCCGCCCGTTGTGCCACGCTTGAGGCAGGAAACGGGCGAAAGGCGAACCGGGCGTGGGTGAGCGGCGTGGGTGAGCGGCGTGGGTGAGCGGCGCGGGGGTCCCGGCCGGTGGCGGAGCGCGGGCAGCGCCCTGCTGCGGGTCGTCACGGTGTGGGCGGTGTCCACCCTCACGATGCTCGTCCTCGCCGGACTGCTGCCCGACTTCCAGCTGCAGTCCGCCGACGGTGACAGCGTCACCCGGATCGCGCTCACCGCCGCCTGGGGCGCCGGCGCCTTCGGTCTGCTCTCCGCGCTCGTCTGGCCGCTGATCGTGCGCGCCCTGCTGCTCGTACCGGCCCTGTTGCTCGGCCTGTTGGCGTTCTTCCTCAACGGCTCGCTGCTGCTCCTCGCGCTCCGTCTGGTCCCCGAAGGGGGCGGCGCCGCCACCCCCGAGACCGCCGTCGTGGTCGCCGCCGTGATGTCCGCCGTCGCCTCGGCGACCTCCACCGCGCTCGCCGTCCGCGACGACGAGGCCTACCGGCGCCGGCTCTACCGGCTCACCGACCGCAAACGCCCCCGGATCGCCGGCGAGGGCGCCGAGACCGTGCCCGGCACCGTCTTCGTCCAACTCGACGGCGTCGGCCACCGGGTGCTCACCGACGCCGTCGCCGCCGGCCGGATGCCCACGGTCGCCGACTGGCTCGCCGGCAGCCACACCCTCACCCCGTGGCGCACCGACTGGTCCAGCCAGACCGGCGCCAGCCAGCTCGGCATCCTGCACGGCTCCAACGAGGACGTGCCCGCCTTCCGCTGGTACGAGAAGGACACCGGCCGGCTCATGGTCTCCAACCGGCCCGCGAGCGCCGTCGAGCTCCAGCGCCGCGCCGTCGGGCGCACCGGCGACGGTGGGCTGCTCACCTACGACGGCGCCTCCCGCGGCAACCTCTTCAGCGGCGGCGCCGACCAGCTCGCGCTCGTCCTGTCGATGGCCGCCCGCCGGGGCCGCCGCAACCGCTCGCGCGCCGGCTACTTCGCGTACTTCTCCGACGCCGCCAACGCCGTCCGCACCGCCGGCTCCTTCGTCGCCGAGGCCGTCCGGGAGATGGGCCAGGCGGTCCGCGCCCGGCTGCGCCGCGAGTCGCCGCGGGTCTCGCGCGGTGGGCTCTACCCCTTCGTACGGGCCTTCGCCACCGTCGTCGAGCGGGACGTCGTGGTCGCGGCCGTGATGGGCGACATGCTCGCCGGGCGCACCGCCGTCTACGCCGACCTGGTCGCCTACGACGAGGTCGCCCACCACTCCGGGCCGCGCGGCCGTGACACCGACCAGGTCCTGACCCGGCTCGACCGGGCGCTCGCGCTGATCGCCAAGGTCGCCGAGCACGCGCCCCGCCCGTACCGGATCGTGCTCCTCTCCGACCACGGGCAGAGCCCGGGGGAGACCTTCGAGGCCGCGTACGGGCTGACGCTGAAGGACCTCGTCCGGGCCGGCTGCGGGCTGCCCGTGTCGCGTCGGGTGCGCCGCACGCGCTGGGGGCAGCCGCGGGCGGAGTCCGGGGGCGGCTCGGAGGCCCGGGACGCGGCCCGCGACGCGCTGCGCAGCGCCCTGCACCGGCCCGTCGACGAGGCGGACGAGGCCGGCGCGGAAGGGCAGGAGGCGGCGGCGGTGGCCGCGGCCCGGGCGCCCGCACCGGTCGTCCTCGCCTCCGGCAACCTCGGCCTGGTCTCCTTCCCCGGCGTGCCCCACCGGATGACCCGCGAGGAGATCGACCGGCTCCACCCGGCGCTGCTCCGCACCCTCGCCCAGCACCCGGGGATCGGTTTCCTGCTGGTGGCGAGCGAGGCGCACGGCTCGGTGGTACTGGCCCGCGACGGCAGTGGTCTGGTCGAGGTGCCGCTTTCGCGCCTCGCCGACGACGAGGGACCGCTCGCCGGCTTCGGCCCGGGCGCGGCGGACGCGGTGCGGCGCACCGACGGTTTCCCGCACGTCGCGGACATCATGGTCAACTCGATGTACGACCCCGAGGCGGGCACGGTGCACGCCTTCGAGGAGCAGATCGGCTCGCACGGCGGCCTGGGCGGCGAGCAGACGCAGCCGTTCCTGCTCTGGCCGCGCGAGCTGACGCCGCCGCCGGCGGATCTGGTGGGCGCGGAGCAGGTGCACCAGGTGCTGCGGGGCTGGCTGCGGGAGAGTCAGGGTCCCCAGGTGCCGCTGGAGATTTCCCCGTCGAGCGAGGATGCGGAAGCATTTCTTCCGGCGGATGGGCCCGCCGTGCGGGACAAAAACGGGTGATTTGGAACGTCGTCCCGCCATCCGGACCATGGTGGCGTTTGTACGACGAGAGGCGCACCACCCCCCATGAGCACGGCCACGACCGCACCCCCCACCGAGACCCCCACCCGGGAGAAGGACCCACAGGCCGGCAAGCACGCCCGCCGCTTCGGGCTCCCCGTCGCGACCGCCCTGGTCATGGGCAACATCATCGGCGGCGGCATCTTCCTGCTCCCCGCCTCCGTCGCCCCCTTCGGCACCATCAGCCTGGTCGCCTTCGGCGTGCTCACCCTCGGCGCGATCGCCCTCGCGCTCGTCTTCGGCCGGCTCGCCCGCCGGCTCCCGCAGACCGGCGGCCCCTACGTCTACGCCCGCGCCGCCTTCGGCGACTTCGCCGGCTTCCTGGCGGCCTGGTCGTACTGGATCACGGCCTGGGTCTCCAACGCGGCCCTCGCAGTCGCCGCCGTCGGCTACCTCGACGTGATCGTGCCCGTCCACGAGTCCAAGCTCGCCACCATCGCCGCCGCGCTCGCCTTCCAGTGGCTGCCCGGCCTCGCCAACCTGGCCGGCACCCGGTACGTGGGCGCGGTGCAGGTCGTCGCGACCGTGCTGAAGTTCGTGCCGCTGCTCCTGGTCGCCGTCGGCGGGTTCTTCTTCTTCGATCCGGCCAATCTCGGCCCGTTCCAGGCGAGCGGCGGCAGCGCGCTCGGCGCGGTCTCCGCCTCCGCCGCGATCCTGCTCTTCAGCTACCTGGGCGTCGAGTCCGCCGCCGTCAGCGCCGGCGAGGTCCGCGACCCGCGCCGCAACGTCGGCCGCGCCACCGTCCTCGGCACCCTCGGCGCCGCCGCCGTCTACCTGCTCGGCACGCTCTCCGTCTTCGGCACCGTCGCCCACGACAAGCTGGTCCACTCCACCGCGCCGTTCTCCGACGCCACGAACATCATGTTCGGCGGCTCCTGGGGCGGCGCCGCCGTCGCCTGCATGGCCATGGTCAGCATCCTCGGCGCACTCAACGGCTGGACCCTGCTCAGCGCCCAGGCGCCCTACGCGGCCGCCCGCGACGGCCTGTTCCCGAAGGTCTTCACCGTGAAGCGGCGCGGCGTCCCCACGGTCGGCGTCGTCGTCACCGTCGTCCTCGCCTCGCTCCTGACGGTCTACAACTACACGGCCGGCACCAAGGGCGTCTTCGAGATCCTGGTCCTCGTCACCACCTTCACCGCCACCGTGCCCTACCTGCTCTCCACGGCCGCGCAGATCTACTTCCTGCTCTCCGGCCAGCGCGAGAAGGTCTCCCGCGCCCGCCTCACCCGCGACGGCGTCCTCGCCCTCGCCGCCTTCGGCTTCTCGCTGTGGCTGGTCGCGGGATCCGGCTACGCGGCCGTCTACCAGGGCGTGCTCTTCCTCTTCGTCGGCGTCCTCGTGTACGCGGTGATGGCCGCCCGCAAGGCCCGCGCGGGCCGGGCGGCGGAGACGGGGGAGACGCCCGAGACCGCCGAGACCCCGGCGATCCAGGAGATCCAGGAGATCCAGGAGATCCCGGAGGGGTGACCCCGGATGGGGTGAAAACCGGGCCGGCGAGGTAGGCCCGGCCGTCGCGCGGGGCAGTACGGATCACCGTGAGGCCCCTCGTCCGGTGCGCGCTCGCGGTGCTGCTCGTGCTCGCCGCGCTGCTCGGCGCGGGCACCGGCGCCGGCGCGGTGACCACGCCCGCCGAGGCCGAGACGCGCGGCGTCGGCGCGGCCGCCGACCCGGGCGCGGAGACCCACGACGCCGCCGAACAGCACGAGGCGGCCGCCCCCGTACGAGGGGTACGGCGTCCCGCGCCGCCCCGGCGGACCGGCAGCGCGACGCCCGGCACGTCTCCCGTACCCCTTCCCGTGGCGTCCCCGCACGGCCCGCGAGCCGCAGCTCCCCGGTCGACGGTGATGCGGTGCTGAGAGGCCCCGGCCTCCCAGCACCCCCTTCACCCCTCCACCGCAAGGAGCTTCGCCATGCCCGTTGACCCCTTCGCCGTGCTCAACGCCCTGCTGCGCGCGGAGGCCGCGCGCCAGGACCGCCGTACGGAGACGCGTACGGAGACCCGTACGGAACCGGAACCGAAGCGCACGACCGAAACCGTCACCTCGGCACGGTCCACCGGCACCGAACCGGACGGCCGCACACACTGATCGGACGGACCCGGCCCGGACCCGGCGGGTGTCCTCGCGCCCGCCCGCGGCTCCGGGACCGGCTCCTGGCGACTTTCCCGTCAGCCGTCAGCCGTCAGCCGTCAGCCGTCAGCCGTCAGCGTCAGGCCCTCAGCGTCAGGCCGTCAGGTGCCGGCCACGGCGGCCGTACGCATCCGGCGGCCGTGCAACACGACGAGACCGAGCACCGCCAGCGCGAGCAGCCCGAGCGCGAGGAGCGCCGGGACGCGGGCGACCAGCGGCCCGGCGAACAGACAGCCCACCCCGGCCACGAGCAGCGCGGTCGGCCGCGGTCCCGACGAGCGCAGCACGATCGCCGCCGCGCCCAGCAGGAACACCCCGACGCCGCCCGTCAGCGACCAGGCCACCGTGCCGTGCAGCGGCTCGGCGAGCCCGTAGTCGGCGGTGTCCGCGACCTGCGTGAGCACCTTCTTCATGCCGAGGGCGACCAGCACCACGCCCGCGACGAGCGGCAGGTGGAGGTAGGTGTACACGTCCCGGCCGAACCGGGTCCGCGCGTCGCCGTCCAGGGCCGCGAGCCGGTGCTCGGCGGGCTCCCCGAACCGCCGGAAGTACAGCGCCCACAGTCCGGCCGACAGCAGCAGCCCCGCCGTGCACGCCCCGAGCACCGCCACGGTCAGCGGGAAACCGGCCATGCCCACTCCCATGGCCACGATCGACTCGCCGAGCGCGATGATCACGATCAGGCCGTAGCGCTCGGAGAAGTGACCGGGGGCGTTGATGCGCCAGCCGGACGAGCCGGTCACGTAGATCCCGCCGTAGTCGATGACGACCGCGCCGAGCCACAGCAGCAGCCGGGGCGTCCCCTGGTACGTGCAGCCCAGGAGCAGCAGCGCGAACGGCGGCGCCACGGACAGCAGCGCCGTCCGCCGCAGGGTGCGGTGCAGGGCCGTGTCGCCGGGGCTGGAGATCCAGTACGAGACGAGGTGCAGCACCCGTACGGCGCCGTAGCTGAACACGAACACCAGCGGCGCCGGCAGTCCGCCCGTCGCGTCCGCGAAGACCTCGGGCACCGCGAGCGACACCACGAACACCACGGCCATCACCGTGACGAGCACCGTCAGCAGTCCGCCCGAGTCGGCCCGCACCACGTTGCCCAGCCAGGAGAAGCAGCACCAGCACCACCACAGCAGCGCGAGCACCGTCATGCCGCCGACCACCCGCACCGGCGACGGCGAGCTCGCCATCAGCGCCGTGACCTGCGTGATCGCGTACACGAAGACGAGGTCGAAGAACAGCTCGGCCGGGGTGACCTTGTGTTTCTCCTCCGTCGCGACCATGTGCGACCGATGCGATCTTGCCTTGCCCGCCACGGTGATTCCCCCTGAATGCGACTGTGTACCGGAGCCGGGGTGATCCGGCCGGCCAGGCGCGAACCCTACCGCCGCCCGGGCCGCCCGGGCCCGGCCATTACCTCCAACGTAATCGACCGGTGCGGCAGCCCCCCGGCATGCTCATGAACACCGGGTCCCGGGCGGCGCACTCCGTCCGGGCCCCGGCCCCGAACCCGTCACCACAGCGCCTCCCAGGAGGGTGATCCGCCATGTCCCAGGCCCTGCTCGCCGGTCTCTCCCGCACCACCCAGCCGCGGTCCATGGTGCGCCGCTTCCTCGCCCTCGACGCCGTCGTCACCGGCGGCAACGGCCTCGCCTACCTCGCCGCCTCCGGCCCGCTCGGCGAACTCCTCGGCGTCGACCGCGGACTCCTGCTCGAACTGGGCGTCTTCCTCACCGCGTTCGCGGCCGGCGTGGCCTGGCTCGCGAGCCGCCCGCAGCCGCCGGCCCTGGGCGTCAAGGTCGTCGTCGACGCCAACCTGCTGTGGGCGCTGCTCAGCGTCGTCGCGCTCGTCGACTGGCTGGCGCCCACCACGGCCGGCACCGTGTGGACGCTCCTCCAGGCGGTCACCGTCGCCGGCTTCGCCGGGCTCCAGTGGTCCGCGCTGCGGGCGGCGACTACTCGGTGACCTGAGCGAGCGACTGCAGGTACGCGACCGTCGCCGGGTCGGCCGGGAGCATCGTCTCGATGGCCAGCTCGGCGACCGTCACGTCCATCGGCGTGTTGAACGTCGAGATCGACGACACGAACGACAGCACGTGCCCGTCGTGCTCGATCCGCAGCGGCAGCGCGAAGTACGGGTACGGCTCCGGGTCCTCCCGGTCGTCCGGGTCCGTGGTCCCCTCCGGCAGCGGATAAGCCGCCACCTCCTCGTACAGCGCGCGCAGCGCCTCCGAACGGGCCAGCCCGATCTGACGCTCCATCTGGGCGAGCAGATGCCCGCGCCACTCGCGCAGGTTCCGGATGCGCGGCGCGAGACCCTCCGGATGCAGGGTTATCCGCATGGCGTTCAGCGGCGGCGTCAGCAGGTGCTCCGGCAGGCCCGCGAGCAGCAGCTGGATGCCCCGGTTGGCGGCCACCACCGTGTACGAGCCGTCCACGACGAGCGCCGGATACGGCTCGTAGCCCTGCAGCAGCTGCTCGATGCCCTCGCGCAGCGTCTCCAGCTGCGGGGCGTCGAGCGGCGACTCGGAGTAGCGCGGGGCGTAACCGGCTGCCAGGAGAAGGGCGTTGCGGTCCCGCACCGGCACGTCCAGGTGCTCGGCCAGCTTGAGGATCATCTCCTCGCTCGGCCGCGAGCGGCCGGTCTCGATGAAGGAGATGTGCCGTGCGGAGGAGTCCGCGCGCAGCGCCAGCTCCAACTGGCTGAGCCGGCGCTGCTCCCGCCAGCCGCGCAGCAGGGGGCCCACACCCGTGTCGGTCGCGACAGTCGTCATGGACAGACGGTATCCCAGAGGGGGACCCGGGTACGTTCTCCCCGGGGACCGCTCCGACACCGTCCAGCACGCCCCGCAACGCCCAGCGCGCCTGTCGGCGCACCTCACGGAGGGAGCACACGTGCCCACTCAGCCCCTGTCGCAGAAGGAGATCGAGGACCGCCTGCGGGAGCTCCCCGGCTGGTCCCTCGACGGCGACCGGATCACCCGGCGCTACGAGCTCGCCGACCACTTCGCCGCGACCGCGCTCGTCGTGCACGTCGCCCAGATCCAGCAGGAGCTCGACCACCACAGCGATCTGACGCTCGGTTACAACACGGTCTCCGTGTCCGTGAACACCCACACGGCCGGCGGGGTCACCGAGAAGGACTTCGAACTCGCCGAGCGCATCGAGGCGGTGGCGCCAGGCCACGGCGCGAGCTGACCGGCCCGACGTACGATCCCCGCATGGGGGAAACAACCATTCTCGACTACGAGGCCGAGGCCGCGCACTACGACGAGACCCGCGGCGGGGTGCCGCGGGCCGCCGCCGCGGCCGACGCCGTGCTGCGGCTGCTGCCGCCCGGCACCCGCACCCTGCTCGACCTCGCCTGCGGCACCGGCCTCGTCACCGAGCGCCTCGCCCGGCCCGGACTCGCCGTGTACGGCGCCGACGCCGCCCACGCGATGCTGCGCACCGCCACGGGGCGCCTCCCCGGCCGTGCGGTGCGCGCCGACGCCCGCAGGCTGCCGCTGCCGGACGGGGCGCTCGACGCCGTCAGCGCCGTCTGGCTGCTCCACCTCGTGCCCTTCGCGGCGGAGATCGTCGCCGAGGCGGCCCGGGTGCTGCGCCCCGGCGGCGTGTTCGTCACCACCGTCGACAAGGACGCCGCCCACGACGTCGGCAGCGACATCGACGCCGTGCTCCGCCCGCACCGCGCGCCCGACGCGGGCTCGGACCGCGCCGACCGCGTCACCGCGTACGCCGCCGCCCACGGCCTCGCCCCCGTGCCGGGACCGGCGTCCGGCACCACCTTCACCGGCCACGGCCAGGGAACCACCCCGCGCCGCACCGCCGAGAAGCTGCGCGGCGGCTACTACGCCTCCTGGTTCCGTGGCACCCCGGACGACGTCGACGCGCTGTGCGCCGCCCTCGCCGGCCTCCCGGACCAGGACCGCCCCCGCGCCGACCCCGAATACCGGCTCGCCTGCTACGTCAGGCGCGGCTGAACTCCATAACCCAGTTCACCACCCACTCCTCGCTCCCTGCCGGCGCGAACGCCTGCTCCCAGCGGGCCGTCTCCGCGCTGATCCCCGACCACCGGAACCGCACCCGCACCGGCTGCCCCTCGTAGAGGTCGTCGCCGAAGAACTCGCCCGTGCCGTCCGCGCCGAACTGCCCGCGCACCGGCGGCTCCAGGCGCCCGGTGCGGCTGTTGGACCAGTTGAGCGTCCACTCGTCGGTCTCGGGCTCGTACAGGCGCAGGGTCAGACCGCTGAAGCCCTTCGCCGGGAAGACGATCTCGTCGACGTGCGCCCGCCCGTCCCGGAACAGGCGCCCGGTGGTGTGTCCGTCGAAAACCTCCCAGCCGCTGTCCGGATCGAGGAAGTCGGCGAGCCGGCGGTTGCGCACGGCCCACGCGCCGTCGAGGAAGTCGAAGCCGCCTCCGCTCACGCGCCCGCCCCCGTCGTGCCGGTGGTCAGGGCGTCGCCGAGGTAGCCGGCCAGGTCGGGCGTCTCCGGTGCCAGCAGGTGCCGTACCCAGGCGTCCCGTTCGTGCCCGAGCGGGCCCAACTCCCACACGCAGCCGATCCAGTTGCGGACCGCGGGGTCGCTGCGGACGAAGTGGGTCGGATCCAGGTCCGGGCAGTCCAGGGCCGGTTGGCCCGCGGCGGCGCCCGCGAAGTGCAGCACGTTGTCCCAGGTCCAGCTGTAGACGTTCAGGTACGCTCCGGTGTCGCCGCCCCGGTGCAGCACCACGAAGCTCGCCGGCGGGGTGCCGTCCGGCTCCGGGAACAGCTCGGGCAGCACGGCGTATGCCGCCTTCTCCACCTCGGGCTCGATCTCCGACGAGCCGAGAGCCGGGACGTGGTAGCGCTTGACGTGCCTGCCGGCGATCTCGACGGGCGGCAGGACGATGAGGTTCTTCTCCTGGAAAGCCATGCCTGGACTGTAGGAAGCCTTCACTGACATCTTGTGTCAGTGAAGTCCAGCCGTCTTCTGACGATCCTGATGCTGCTCCAGATCCGGGGCCGGATGACCGCCGCCCAGCTCGCCGCGGAGCTGGAGGTCTCCGTCCGCACCGTCTACCGGGACGTGGAGGCGCTGCACACCGCCGGAGTGCCGCTGTACGGGGACGCCGGGCACCGCGGCGGCTACCAGCTGCTCGCCGGCCGCCGCTCGCTGCTCACCGACCTGTGCACGGGAGAGGCCGAGGCGCTCGTGCTCGCCGGACTGCCGGTCGCCGCCCAGGCGCTCGGTCTCGGTGGGCACTTCGCCGACGCCCAGCTGAAGCTGCGGGCCGCCCTGCCGGCGCCGTTGCGCGAGCACGTGGACCGGCTGCGCACCCGCTTCCACATCGACGCGCCAGGCTGGTACGAGGAGGAGAGCGAGACGCCGTTCCTGCCCCAGCTCGCCGACGCCGTCCGCGCCGGGCAGGTGCTCGCCGTGCGCTACCGGCGCTGGAAGGAGCCCACCGACGTCGACCGGCGGCTCGCCCCGTACGGCCTGGTGCTCAAGGCCGGCCGCTGGTACCTGGTCGCCAGGCCCGGGACGGGGCCGGGGAGCGCGTCGGGGCCGCGCACCTACCGGGTCGACCAGATCCTCGACCTCACCGTCACCGACGAACCGGCCGTCGTCCCCGAGGACTTCGACCTGGCCGCGCACTGGCGGGACAGCCAGGCCGACTTCCACGCCCGGCTCCACCGGGGCGAGGCCGTCGTCCGGATCTCCCCGCGCGGCGCGGCACGCCTCACCGGCGCCGCCGCTCGCGCGCTCGCCGAGAACGGCACCCCGGAGCCCGACGGCTGGACCCGGTGCACCCTGCCCGTCGAGGGCCCCGAACACGCCCATGACAGCCTGCTCGCGCTCGGCACGGAGGTGGAGGTCCTCGCACCCGGGGACCTGCGCGAACGGATCGCCGCCACCGTGCGGACCCTGGCCGCCCGCTACTCCTGACCGAACCCGGGGCCCCGTAGCCGGATCAGCCGCGCGGCTCGCGCCGGGTGCACGGATCAGCCCGCGGGAGCACCGCGGGCCCGGCTGTGGAGACGGGACGGCCGGCCGGTGTGTTTGCCGGAACGGCAAGTTTCCTCGCGTTCCCGGCACGGGCGGCGCACGCTGTCCCCATGAGCGCACACCACGGGGCCCACGACGGGCACAAGCACGGACAGGGCCACCAGCAGGGCCACGGACACGGCCCCGGCCAGGGCCACGACCACACCGACCTCGACTGGGCCGAGCTGGCCCCGCTGCTCACCCAGCAGGCCGAGACCCAGAGCCCCCTCTACACGGAGGCCGCCGCCTGGCTCGCCTCCCTCGCCCCGGCCGGCGCGGTCCGCCGGGTCCTCGACGTCGGCAGCGGCCCCGGTGTCGTCACCGCGCTGCTCGCCGAGGCGTTCCCCGAGGCCGAGGTGGTCGCCGTCGACGCCACTCCGGAACTCCTCGCCCTCGCCCGCGAGCGTGCCGACGCCCGCGGACTCGGCGGCCGGGTCGCCACCCTGCGCGCCGAACTCCCCGGGGACTTCGGCACACTCGGCACCGCCGACCTGATCTGGGCCAGCCACTCCCTGCACCACCTCGGCGACCAGCGGGCGGCCCTCGTCTCCTTCGCCGAGGTGCTGAACCCCGGCGGCGTCATCGCCCTCGCCGAGGGCGGCCTGCCCGCCCGCCACCTGCCGTGGAACGCGGGCGTCGGCCGCCCCGGCCTGGAGGCGCGGATCGACGCCGCGCACGCCGACTGGTTCGGCGAGATGCGGGCCGCGCTGCCCGACAGCAAGGAGGAGATCGACGACTGGGCCGCCCTGCTCACCGCCGCCGGACTGACGCCCAGCGGCACCCGCAGCTTCCTCGCCGACGTGCCCGCGCCGCTGCCGGACGCCGTGCGCGCCCAGGTCGTCGCCCACTACACGCGTCTGCGGGAGGGCCTGGCCGAGCGCGTGGCGGACGACGACCGCGCCGCCCTCGACCGGCTGCTCGACCCGGCCGACCCGCTCTCCCTGCACCGCCGCCCGGACGTCTTCCTGCTGACGGCCCGTACGGTCCACACGGCGCGACGGGCCGGCTAGGGCGCTCAGGCGCCCGCTCAGGCACCCCTGTTGAACTCGGCCGGGTTCGGGCCGAGGCGGCGGCCCTCGTCGAGCGCGGCGATCCCGGCCAGGTCCTCGGCGTCGAGCTCGAAGTCGAAGACGTCGATGTTCTCCCGGATCCGGGACGGCGTCACCGACTTCGGGATCACCACGTTCCCGGTCTGGAGGTGCCAGCGCAGCACCACCTGCGCCGGGGTGCGGTCGTGCTTCTGCGCGATCGCCACGATCGCCGGCACCTCCAGCAGGCCCCGGCCCTGGCCGAGCGGCGACCACGCCTCGGTCGCGATGCCCAGCCGGGCGTGCACCGCTCGGGACTCGGCCTGCTGGAGCTGCGGGTGCAGCTCGATCTGGTTGACGGCGGGCACGACCTCGGTCTCGCCGATCAGCCGCTCCAGGTGCTCGGGCAGGAAGTTCGACACGCCGATGGTCTTGGCCCGGCCGTCGGCCAGGATCCTCTCGAACGCCTTGTACGTGTCGACGTACGCGTCCTTCGCCGGCACCGGCCAGTGGATCAGGTACAGGTCCACGTACTCGAGGCCGAGCCGGGCGAGGGAGGCGTCGAAGGAGCGCAGTGCCGAGTCGTAGCCGTGCTGGTCGTTCCACAGCTTGGTGGTGACGAACAGCTCCTCCCGGGGCAGCCCCGAGGCGGCCAGCGCCTTGCCGGTGCCCGTCTCGTTCTCGTACGCCGCTGCCGTGTCGATGGAGCGGTAGCCGGCCTCCAGGGCCGTGGCGACGGCCCGCTCGGCCTCGTCGTCCGCGACCTGCCACACGCCGAAGCCGAGCTGCGGCATCTCCACGCCGTTGTTGAGCTTGAGGAAGGGCACCTTGTTGTCCGTGCTCACGAGAAGCGGATCCTTACGTCGTCGGGGTGGTCAGGGGTACTCCTGCCAGCGTCAACGATCAACGGGGTGATCGCATTCCGCAGCGGCGACGAAGGGGACGGATCAGCGGTACAGCGCCTCGACCTCCGCCGCGTACGCCTGCTCGATCGCCTTCCGCTTCAGCTTCAGGGAGGGCGTGAGCAGCCCGTGCTCCTCGCTGAACGGATGCGCCAGGATCCGGAAGGTGCGGATCGACTCCGCCTGCGACACCCGGGTGTTCGCCGCCACCACCGCCCGCCGGATCTCCGTCTCCAGGGCCGCGTCGTGCACCAGGTCCGCCGCCGGCAGCGGCGGCCGGTTCTGCATCGACAGCCAGTGGTCCACGGCCTCCTGATCGAGCGTCACCAGCGCGGCCACGTAGGGACGGTCGTTGCCGACCACGATGCACTGCGCCACCAGCGGATGCGCGCGCACCCGTTCCTCCAGGCCGGCCGGCGAGACGCTCTTGCCGCCCGAGGTCACCAGGATCTCCTTCTTCCGCCCGGTGATCGTCAGATATCCGTCCTCGTCGAGCACGCCCAGGTCGCCGGTCGCCAGCCAGCCGTCGTTCAGGACGGCCTGGGTGGCCTGGGCGTTGTTCAGGTAGTTGGAGAAGACGTGGCCGCCGTGCAGCCACACCTCGCCGTCCTCCGCGATGTGCACGGTCGTGCCCGGCACGGGCTGCCCGACGGTCCCGTACTTGGTGCGCTCCGGCGGGTTCGCCGTCGCCGCCGCCGACGACTCGGTCAGGCCGTACCCCTCGTAGATCGTGACGCCCGCGCCCTCGAAGAACAGACCGAGCCGCCGGTCCATCCCCGAGCCGCCCGACATCGCGTGCCGCACCCGGCCGCCGAGCGCCTCGCGCACCTTCACGTACACGGTCTTCTCGAAGAACTGGTGCTGCATCCGCAGCCCGGCCGACGGCCCCGGGCCGATCCCGAAGGCCTTGTGCTCCATCGCCTCCGCGTAGCGCACCGCCACGTCCACGGCCTTGTCGAACGGACCCCGCTTGCCCTCGCCCTCGGCCTTGCGGCGGGCGGCGTGGAAGACCTTCTCGAAGATGTACGGCACGGCGAGCACGAAGCTCGGGCGGAACGCCTGCAGGTCCGGCAGCAGCGCGGCCGCGGCGAGCACCGGCTGGTGCCCCAGCTTCACCCCGCCCCGGATCGCCGCCACCTCCACCATCCGCCCGAAGACGTGGGCGAGCGGCAGGAACAGCAGCGTGGACGCCTCGTCGCCCGGCTTGGAGCGGAAGACCGGCTCCCAGCGGCCGATCACCATGTCGCACTCGAACATCAGGTTCGCGTGCGTGATCACACAGCCCTTGGGGCGGCCCGTGGTCCCCGAGGTGTAGATGATCGTCGCCACCGACTCGGGCGTCACCGCCCGCCGGTGCCGGTGCACCACGTCCTCGTCGATGTCCGCGCCCGCCGCGGTCAGCTCCGCCACCGCGCCGTCGCCCGAGTCCAGCTGCCACAGCCGCTGCAGCCGGGGCAGGCGGTCGATCACCGAACCGATCGTCATGGCGTGGTCCTCGTGCTCCACCACGCAGGCCGTGACCTCGGCGTCGTGCAGCATCCACAGCACCTGGTCGGCGGACGACGTCGGGTAGACCGGCACCGGCTGGGCGCCGAGAGTCCACAGTGCGAAGTCGAACAGCGTCCACTCGTAGCGGGTGCGCGACATGATCGCGACCCGGTCGCCGAACCGCACTCCCTGCGCGATCAGCCCCTTCGCCAGCGCCAGGACCTCGTCGCGGAACCCGGCCGCCGTCACGTCCCGCCACTGCCCCTCGGCGTCCTTGCGTCCGAGCACGGCCCGATCCGGCTCGAGCTCGGCGCGGTCGAACACCACGTCCGCAAGACCGCCGACCTGAGGCGCCGCCTCGACGGGCGGCACGGTGAACTCGCGCACTGGCCTGCTCCCTCGCCCCGCTCGATCTCGCGCTCCGTACGGCGCGGGTGAACCTACCCCACGCCGCGGCCGGGCGGGAGGGGCTTCACCAAGCCGCGACAATCCGCGTCTCGGCAGGTCAGGGCGGGAAGATCGGGCAAGAGAGGGGCTCCCGGGGCCCGTTGTGTGACCGCCGGTAAGCCCTGGTGGGAGGGAATCTCCACGGAATCTGTACGGGCTGATCACGGGGACGACGCGGACGCGGGCGGGGACGGCACGAGGAGGCCGACGGGGGCGGCGCGGGTACCCGGGCGGGGACGGCGCGGGCACGCGGGCTGGGGCGGCGCGGGCAGGCCGACGGGGGCGCCCCGGGAACAGGGGCCCGCAGTCGCCGGGGGCTCGGCGCGCCTACGCGTCGTGCCGAGGTCCGCCGCGCGGGCGCTGGAGGCGGTCGCCGCCCGCCAGGATCGCCGCGGCCAGCGCGTCCGCCGCGTCCTGGGTCGTCCCGCGCCGCCGTCCCTTGCGCAGCACGAAGTCGACGGCGCCGAGCTCGGGCAGGCCCGCCCGGGCCGGCAGTTCGACCAGGCCGGGCGGCATCAGGCCCCGGGTGTGGGCCATCACGCCGAGCCCGGCCCGGGCCGCCGCCACGTTGGCGCTCAGGCTCGTGCTCGTACACGCGATCCGCCACGGCCGGCCCTGCGCCTGCAACGCCTCGAAGGCGCGGGCCCGGCTGATGCCGGGCGGCGGGAAGACGATCAGCGGCACCGGGCGGTCCGGGTCGAGCCGCAGCCGGGGCGCGCCGATCCACACCAGCGTGTCCTGCCAGACCAGCTCCTCGCCGCCCAGCTCCGGCTGGTCGCCGCGCCGCTTGGCCAGGATGAGGTCGAGCCGGCCCGCTTCGAGCCGGGCCTGGAGCGTGCCCGACAGCTCGACCGTCAGCTCCAGGTCGACCTCGGGGTGCTCGCGCCGGAAGCCCTCCAGGATCTCCGGCAGCCGGGTCGCCACGAAGTCCTCCGACGCGCCGAACCGCAGCCGGCCGCGCAGCCGCGTCCCGGTGAAGAAGGCCGCCGCCCGCTCGTGCGCCTCCAGGATCGAGCGGGCGAAGCCGAGCATCGCCTCGCCGTCCTCGGTCAGCTCCACTCCGTGCGTGTCGCGGACGAAGAGGGGCCGGCCGGTCGCCTCCTCCAGGCGCCGCACGTGCTGGCTGACGGTCGACTGGCGCAGGCCGAGCCGCCGGGCGGCCTGCGTGAAGCTCAGGGTCTGGGCGACCGCCAGGAAGGTGCGCAGCTGGGTCGGCTCGTACACACCCCGACGATAACGCCGGAGAAGGCTGTTATCGCAGTTCGTGATGACAGTCAGTGCGCTGTACGGGATTCCCGATCGCCCGGCGGTCCACCACGATGGGCGCATGAGCTCCCGTACGTCCGCCCGCCCGCGCCGGTCCCTGCTGCCGTCCTGGCTGCCGGTCGACCCGTACATCCTGGCGCTGCTCGCCACGGTCGGTGTCGCGGCGCTCCTGCCGGCCTCCGGGACGGCGGCGACGGTCGCGAGCGGCGCCTCGTCGGGCGCGGTCGCGCTGCTCTTCTACCTCTACGGGGTGCGGCTCTCGACCCGCGAGGCGCTCGACGGCCTGAGGCACTGGCGGCTCCACGTCACCGTCCTGGCCTGCACCTTCCTGCTCTTCCCGGTGCTCGGGCTCGCGGCGCGCGGCCTGGTGCCGACGGTCCTGACCCCGGACCTCTACAACGGCTTCCTCTTCCTCTGCCTGGTGCCGTCGACCATCCAGTCCTCGATCGCCTTCACCTCGATCGCCCGTGGCAACGTGCCCGCCGCGATCTGCGCCGGCTCCTTCTCCTCCCTGGCCGGCATCGTCCTGACGCCGCTGCTCGCCGGCCTGCTCCTCGGGCACGGCGCGGGCGGCTTCTCGGCCGACTCGATGCTGAAGATCGTGCTCCAGCTGCTCGCGCCGTTCCTGGCCGGGCAGTTCACCCGGCGCTGGGTGGGGGGATTCGTCACGCGGCACAAGAAGGCCCTCGGTCACGTCGACCGGGGGTCGATCCTGCTCGTCGTCTACACCGCCTTCAGCGAGGGCATGACCCGCGGCGTCTGGCACCTGGTGACCCCGGCCCGGCTCGGGCTGCTGCTCGTCGCCGAGGCGGTGCTGCTCGCCGTGATGCTGGCCCTGACCTGGTACGGCGCCCGTCGCCTCGGCTTCGGCCGCGGGGACCGGATCGCCATCCAGTTCGCCGGCTCCAAGAAGAGCCTGGGCGCCGGACTCCCCATGGCCAGCATCCTCTTCGGCCCCCAGGCCTCGCTGGCCGTGCTCCCGCTGATGCTCTTCCACCAGATGCAGCTGATGGTCTGCGCGGTGATCGCGCGGCGCCGGGCGCGCGACCCCGAGGCGACGGAGGCGACGGCGACGGACGAGACGGCCAAGGAGACGGTGAAGGAGACGGAGGAGACAGAGGAGACGGTGCAGGCGCCGGCGGGGCCGGTCGCGGGCGAACGGGCGGCGGGGGCGACGTCGGCTGCGTAGGCTCGCCCGATGGACAAGATCACCGCATTCCTGAAGACGGACGCCCTGCCCTCGTCCCCCGCTCTCTCCCTGCGTCCCTGGGAACAGGCGGACGCCGCCGGCCTCGTCGAGCTGGGCCGGGACGCGGACCTGCGGCGCTGGACGAGCATGGCCGTGGACGACGAGGCCGGGGCCGCCGACTGGGTTCGCGAGCAGCGGCGGGGCTGGGCGGCGGGCGACCGCTTCGCCTTCGCCGTCCTGGAACCGCAGGGACCGGACGGGGCGGCACGTGTGGTGGGGCACGCGGTCCTCAGCGGCGTCGCCCCCGGCGCCTCGTCGGCGACGGTCGGCTACTGGACCGCCGCCCACGCGCGCGGCCGGGGCGTGGCGCCCCGGGCTTTGCGGGCCCTGACCGACTGGGCCTTCGCGACCTTCGCCGATGACGGACTGGCCCGCCTGGAGCTCCTGCACCAGGTGGACAACACGGCCTCCTGCCGCGTGGCGCAGAAGAGCGGATACGAGCTGAGCGCGGTCCTGCCCGCGTCCCCGCCCGCGTATCCCCTGGACGGGCATGTGCATGTGCGGGCGTACGGGGCATGAGCGCGCCCGAACCCCCGGCGCGCGCCGTCACGGCACCAGGACGACCTTGCCCCTGTTCTCGCGGCGCTCGATGATCGCGTGCGCCTCCGCCGCCCGTTCCAGCGGCACCGTCGCGTGGACGGCGGGCTTCAGGCGTCCGGCGGCGCGCAGCGCCCACAGTTCGTCGCGCCAGGCGGCGTAGTCCGCCGGGCGGCTGCGGACCAGGTGGGCCATCTGGAAGCCGATGACCGACTTGGCGCCGGCGAGCAGGTCGTACGCCTGGACCGTGCCGCCGCCCGAGCTGTACGCGACGAGCCGGCCGCCCGGCGCGAGCGCGGCGACGGCGCGCGGGAGGAGGTCGCCGCCGACGGCGTCGAGGACGACGTCCACCGGCTCGTCCCAGGACTCCTGCTCGTAGTCGACGACCTCGTCGGCGCCGAGTCCGCGCAGGAACGCGGCCTTCTCCGGCGAGCCGGCCGCCGCGACGACCCGGCCCGCGCCGAGCAGCCGGGCGAGCGGGACGGCGAGCTGGCCGACGCCGCTGGCCGCGGCGGTGACGAGGACGGACTCGCCGGGCGCGATGCGGGCCGCGTCCAGGGCGCCACGGGCGACGAGGCCGCTGCGCACCAGGGAGACGGCGTCGACGGCGCTCGCCCCGGTCGGGACGCGGGAGGCCATCGCGGTGTGGACGAGGGCGAGGTCCGCGTAGCCGTGGCCGAAGCAGATGCCGGTGATCCGGTCGCCGACGGCGAAGCCGGACCCGGCGGTGTCCGGACCGAGCTCCTCGATCGTGCCGGCCACCTCGCCGCCGAGCGGCTGGGGCTCGCCGCCGGCGCGGACCCGGCGCACGCCGGCCAGGCTCACCCCGATCGCCTCGACCCGGACGAGGAGTTCACCGCTGCCGGGCCGAGGGGCGGGCGCCTCCTCGACGGACAGGACCTCGGGACCAGCGTTGACGGAATGAACGACACGCCGCACGGCGACACCTCCGGACGAGACGAGACATGGATTCATTGGGGCTCCCAACGATCGCTACTCTAGGGCATGGATCGTTGGAGGGTCCAATGGTTGTGTCCGATCCGGCGTAGACTTCCGGCCATGGCCGCCGACACCCCTCCCGCCCCCCGCGCCATCGCCGACCTCCCCAGCTGGCTGCTCGGCCGCGCCGCCGCCCGCGGCCGCGGCCTGGTCGCCGCCGCACTCGCCGACGAGGGTCTGCGCATGTGGCACCACGCCGTGCTCGCCGCCGTCGCCGAACGCGGTCCGATCGCCCAGGCCGCCCTCGGCCGCAGCCTCGCCATCGACCCCAAGGACATGGTCGGCATCCTCAACGACCTCCAGGCCGACGAGCTGGTCAGCCGCGCCCCCGACCCCAACGACCGGCGCAAGAACGCCATCACCGTCACCCCCGACGGCCTCGTCCTCCTCGACCGCTGCCGGCGCCTCGCCGCCCGTGCCAACGAGGAACTCCTCGCCCCGCTCGCGGCCGACGAGCGCACCCACTTCCTCGCGCTGCTCCGCCGTATCGCCTTCGAGCCGGAAGAAGCGGGCAAGGACCCCGAAGCCGACCCCGGCACCAAGCCCTGACGCCGACCCCGGCACCCCACCCTGACCCCGCCCCCGGCGCCGACTCCGTTGGCGGGATCACATCCCCGCCCCGACCGCGATGATCATCCGGGCCGATACGGTGCTCCCATGCCCTCACTCGATCCCGGCCGCACCGCGCTCGTCCTCGTCGACCTGATGGAACGCATCGTCGCGCTGCCCCTCGCCCCCCGCCCCGGCACCGACGTCCTCGCCGCCGCCGGCCGGCTCGCCGGCACCTTCCGCGCCGCCGGCGCGCCCGTCGTCCACATCCGGGTCGAACGGCCGGGCGTCGACACCCAGCCGCCCGGCAGCGACCTCGTCGCCGAGCTCCTCCGCGACGGCGACGACGTCGTCGTCAAGCGCACCATCGGCGGCTTCCAGGGCACCGGACTCCACGAGCTGCTCCAGAAGCACGGGGCCTCGACCGTCGTGTTCGGCGGCATCGCCACCAACCTCGGCGTCGAGTCCACCGCCCGCGCCGCCGCCGACCACGGTTACGACCTGGTCTTCGCGGAGGACGCCATGACGGCCCTCACCGCCGACGAGCACCAGGCGTCCGTCCAGCTCGACTTCCCGCGCCTCGGCACCGTCACCACCGCCGACGCGATCACCCTGGGCGGCACCCCGGACGACGCTCCGGACGGCGCCGCGTGACCCGGGTGCCGATACGGTACGGGGCCCGCCCCTGCTCCCTGGTCGTCTGCCGCGGCTGCTGCTGCGGCGACGCCAGCAAGAACCCCGGTCAGGACCACGACGGTCAGCTGGCCAGGCTCCGCGCCGCCGCCGCGGCCTCCAGTGGCCGGCTGATCGTCCGTACCAGCGACTGCCTCGGACCCTGTGCCCAGGCCAACGTCCTCGTCGTGCAGCCGTCCACCGAAGGACGGCGCAGGGGCGGCCGGGCCGCCTGGATAGGCTGGAGCGCCGACGCCGACTGCCTCGACGACGTCCTCGCCTGGACCGAGGCCGGCGGCCCGGGCATCGCCCCGCCCCCGGCCACCCTCGAACTCCAGATGATCGACCCGCCCAAGAACTAGGGGTGTCTAGCCGGCGTCGCCGGACTCCAGATCGATCCGGTGCTCGCCCGCGTATACGTTCATGTCGTGCCCGCGCAGGAAACCGACCAGCGTCAGACCCGTCTCCGCCGCCAGGTCCACCGCCAGCGAGGACGGCGCCGACACCGCGGCGAGCACCGGAACGCCCGCCATCACCGCCTTCTGCGCCAGCTCGAACGAGGCCCGCCCCGACACGAGCAGCACCGCCCGCTCCAGCGGCAGCAGCCCCTCCCGCAGCGCCCGTCCGACCAGCTTGTCGACGGCGTTGTGCCGGCCCACGTCCTCGCGTACGTCGAGCAGTTCGCCGTCCTCCGAGAACAGCGCCGCCGCGTGCAGTCCGCCGGTCCGGTCGAACACCCGCTGCGCCGCCCGCAGCCGGTCCGGCAGCGCGGCGAGCAGCCCGGGCGTCAGCCGCAGCGGGGGAGTGTCGGCGATCGGGAAGCGGGCCGTCGTGCGCACCGCGTCCAGGCTCGCCTTGCCGCACAGGCCGCAGGAGGACGTCGTGTAGACGTTCCGCTCCAGCGTGATGTCGGGGACGACGACCTCCGGCGCCAGCTTCACGTCCACCACGTTGTACGTGTTCGTGCCGTCGTCCTTCGCGCCCGCGCAGTACACGATGTTCCGCACGTCCGAGGCCGCCGCGAGCACACCCTCGCTCACCAGGAACCCGGCCGCGAGCGCGAAGTCGTCGCCGGGCGTGCGCATGGTGATGGCGATCGGCCTGCCGTTCAGCCGGATCTCCAGCGGCTCCTCCGCCACCAGCGTGTCCGGCCGGGAGCTCACCGCCCCGCCGCGGATGCGCACGACACGCCGTCGCTCGGTGACCCGTCCCATGTGACCGCACCCGTTTCTCTCGCCGATGGTCTGACCGGCCCATTCTCCTCTTGTCACGGTCGGACAGGCAGTCCGGGCGAATCTTGGTGGTTTACGTCACCTGTTACCCATCAGTCGCTGGCAAGACTGGGTGGTCCTGCCAGGCGTCAGCCGGTGGGGAACGAAGAAACGAACCAGCAAGGGGGCCCCGGGCATGACGGGCACACGAATCGCCGCGCTCGGGCACTACCAGCCCGCGAAGGTACTCACCAACGAAGACCTGGCCGCCCTCGTCGACACCAGCGACGAGTGGATCACCAGCCGGGTCGGCATCCGCACCCGGCACGTCGCCGGGCCCGAGGAGCCCGTCGACGAGCTCGCCGCGCACGCCGCCGGCAAGGCCCTCGCCGCCGCCGGGCTCGGCGCCGCCGACATCGACCTGGTGCTCGTCGCCACCTCCACCGCGATCGACCGCTCGCCGAACACCGCCGCCCGCGTCGCCGCCCGCCTCGGCATGGCCTCGCCCGCGACCATGGACCTCAACGTGGTCTGCGCCGGCTTCACCCACGCCCTCGCCACCGCCGACCACGCGGTCCGCGCCGGCGCCGCCCGCCGCGCCCTCGTCATCGGCGCCGACAAGATGACCGAGGTCACCGACTGGACCGACCGCACCACCTGTGTGCTCACCGGCGACGGCGCCGGCGCGGCGATCGTCGAGGCCACGGAGACCGACACCGGCGCGATCGGCCCCGTCCTGTGGGGCTCGGTCCCCGAGATGGGCCACGCCGTGCGCATCGAGGGCACCCCGCCGCGCTTCGCCCAGGAAGGCCAGGCCGTCTACCGCTGGGCCACCCACCGGCTCCCCGCCCTCGCCCGCCAGGTCTGCGAGCGCTCCGGCATCGCGCCCGAGGAGCTGGCCGGCGTCGTGCTCCACCAGGCCAACCTGCGGATCGTCGAGCCGCTCGCCGCGAAGATCGGCGCGGTCAACGCGGTCGTGGCCCGCGACGTCGTCGAGTCCGGCAACACCTCCGCCGCCTCCGTGCCGCTCGCCCTGGCCAAGCTGGTCGAGCGCGGCGAACTCCCCTCCGGCGGCCCGGTCCTCCTCTTCGGCTTCGGCGGCAACCTCTCCTACGCGGGGCAGGTCGTCCGCGTTCCGTAGGCACCGCGGGTCCTCCGGCGCGCCGTGCCCCGTTCGGCGGAGAGCGGTGGCGGGGCGACCCGGGCGCGCCTAGCTTCGATCGCGGCGAGGGTCGTGTCCCGGCCCCTCTGCGGAAACGCTCCGCGCCCGCCCTCGCGTGATCTGGAGGACCGCCATGCGCGCGATACGTGCCGCCGCTGCCGCAGCCCTGCTCGCCCCCGTGGTCCTCGTCGCCCTGGCGGCGCCCGCCGCCCTGGCGGAGGACGGCGGTCCCGGCCTCGGCCCGGTGGGCGGGCCCGGCGGCGGCCTCCCGCAGAACGACGGCGGCTTTCCGCTGAACGACGGCGGCTCGGGGCACGACATCACCTCCTTCGGCTTCTCCGTCACGCCCCAGACCGTCGCCCCCGGCGGCACCGTCACGCTCAAGTCCGACGGCTGCGAGGTGCCCACGGTCACCGTCACCTCCGGGGTCTTCGACACGGTCACCCTCAACGAGGGGCACGAGGGCACCGCCACCGTCGACTTCGACGCCAAGGCCGGCGCCCAGTACGAGATCACCTTCGACTGCAAGGGCGAGCGCGGCACCACCACCCTCACCATCGCCGCCGACGGCCACCAGGACGGCGGCCGCACCGGCACCCATGAGACCGGCACCCATGAGACCGGCGCTCACGAGACGGGCGCCCACAAGGGTGTGAAGGCCGGCTTCGGCGCCGCCGGCGTCGGCACCACCGAGATGGTCACCGGCGGCGTGCTCATCGTCGGCGCGCTCGGCGCCGCGGTGGTCCTCATGCGCCGCCGCGAGAACAGCGGGGCCTAGGCGACGCGCCGACCAGACAGCTCCTCCGCCCCGGTGTGACGAGGACCGGGCGGAGGAGCGCCGTTCACGAGGAGAGGGCGGGACGCACGTGCAGGGGACGAACGGGCCGGGGCGGCGCGGCGCGTGGGGCGTCGTCGCCGTCGTCCTCCTGGTGGGCGTCCACCTCGTCCGCGGCGGCGCGGGGGAGTGGCACGCCGACGCGCCCCCGCAGCCGCCGGCCGCCGCCGCGCCGGGCCACGCCCCGGCCGCCGCGCCGGCCGCCCCCGGGCCGTTGCCCGCGTCCCGCCCCGTACGGGTCAGGGTGCCGGCCCTCCGCGTCGACGCACCCGTGGTCC
The DNA here is from genome assembly GCF_053605265.1 of Streptomyces sp. NPDC003943. Lineage (NCBI taxonomy): Bacteria > Bacillati > Actinomycetota > Actinomycetes > Kitasatosporales > Streptomycetaceae > Streptomyces > Streptomyces sp. NPDC003943. The sequence goes on from NZ_JBSGIW010000036.1 coordinate 24,256, forward strand.
GGGTGGGCCTGGACGCCGACGGCTGGATCGAGGCCCCGTCCCCGTACGACCGCAGTCTCGCCGGCTGGTTCACCGGCGCCGTCACCCCCGGCGAACGCGGCACCGCGGTCGTCGTCGGCCACGTCGACACCCCCGGCGGCCGTGCCGTCTTCTACGACCTCGGCGCGCTCGCCCGCGGACAGCGCGTGGAGGTCGCGCGCGCCGACGGGCGGACGGCGGTCTTCACGGTGTACGGCATCGAGGTCGTCCCCAAGGAGGGCTTCCCCGCCAAGCGGGTCTACGGCTCCACGGGCAGCCCCGAACTGCGCCTGATCACCTGCGGCGGCCCGTACGCGGAGGACGGCGGCTACACGGGCAACGTGGTCGTCTCGGCCCGGCTGACCTCGGTGCTCGCCTAGCGCCGTCGCGGCCTCCACCACGCGTACTCGGACGGCCACACGCCGTACGCCTGGCGGGACGACCGGGACTGGATCAAGGACAACAAGGCGGCCTCACCCCACTGACCACGGAAAACGCTGGTGAAAGCCACCTCGAACCCCTGGTAGAGTTATCCATGTCGCCGCGGGGAACACCCCGGGACGGCAAACACCCGGTCCGGGTGGCGGAATGGCAGACGCGCTAGCTTGAGGTGCTAGTGCCCTTTATCGGGCGTGGGGGTTCAAGTCCCCCCTCGGACACCAGCCGGAAGGCCCCTGACGAAAGTCAGGGGCCTTCCGCGTTTCCCACTCCGGGATCACCACGGGATGTGCATCCGGCTGAGGGCGAGGTAGAAGCCGACGATCCCGAGACCCCACAGGGCGAGCACGCCGGTCAGCAGCCCGGTCGCCGCCGGCAGCCGGGAGCTCCGCCCCTTCAGCCGCGCCCGGATCCACCCGCAGGCGGCGCCGGCCAGTGGCAGCCCGGCGACGGTCAGCGCCGCCCGTTCGAACGACTGCCTGGTCCGGTGGTTCACCATCCAGTCGGAGCTGGGGTGCGCGAGCGCCTCTTGGGCGGACGACCAGAGCACGAAGACCGGCGGCAGCAGGAGCACGAGGGCCAGCACCAGCCGGACGACGGGTCGGCGCCGGGCGGATCTCGTATCGGATGGCGTCACGCGAGCATCCTCATGGACGCCCGCCCGCCCGTCCATCCCCTTGCCTCAGGGCTTGCGTGCCACCACCAGCCGGCACCGCGGGCTCCCGTCGTCCCGGCTTCCCAGCGGACCGACCGGCAGCAGCTCCACGCCGAAGCCCGCGTCCTCCAGGCGGGCGCGCACGTCGGCGAGGCGGAAGGTGCGGTAGTACATGACGAACGGGGGCCGCCACACGGCGTTGCGCAGGCGCATCGCCGCGTCGAAGCCCCAGAGCGTCCAGTACGGGGCCGAGCCCACGCGCGGCGGAGCCGGGAGGGGGAAGGCGAAGGTGCCGCCGGGGCGCAGGGAGGCGTGGACCTGGGCGAAGAGGGCGCGCTGCTCGGCGGGGCGGAAATGGCCGAAGGCGCCGAAGCTGACCGCGAGGTCGAAGACCGGGGCGAAGGGCAGGGCCAGCGCGTCGGCGCGGACGAGGGTCGCGGCGGGGTGGGCGCGGCGGGCCTCGGCGAGCATGCCGGAGCTGAAGTCGACTCCGGCGATCCGGCCCGTGCACAACGAGCGCAGCACCGCGAACCCGGCGCCCGTGCCGCAGCAGACGTCGAGGCCCGAGCCGAAGGGCCCGAGGGGCTCCAGCGTCTCGGCGACCGCGGAGAGCAGCCGGTCCGAGGTGCGGAACGGAGTGGCGTCGAACTTGGCCGCGAGCAGGTCGTAGCCGTGCTCGACCGAGGACAGCGCCTGACGGGTCAGCTCGCGGAGCGTGGGTCCCTCGGGGGAGAACATGGGCCTGACCCTACGGCTTGCGGGAGCCTCCGTGCTCAGAGCGCGCTGCGCACCTGCGGCGGCGGCACGCTCCACGACGGCGCGATCCCCGTCAGCTGGCAGATCAGCAGATAGAGCGGGATGGGCGGGGTGTAGGGAGAGCCGCCGTCGGGGTGGTGGATCAGCCGCGGCCCGCGGTCGGGGATGCCGGCGCCGGGGGCGTAACAGGAGGGCAGCGGCCAGGTCAGGTCGGCGTCGGAGCCGCCCGGGACCAGCCACCACCACCAGTCGCTGTCCGCGTAGACGCAGCCTTTGGCGGGCAGCCGGGACAGGATGCGGAAGCCGTAGCGGGCGGGGACGCCGACGGCGTCGCAGCCCAGCGTGGCCGGGAGGTCGACGGGGACGCGCAGCCGGGTCTCGCCGACGGGCGCGAGGGAGAGGGGGCTGCCGGACCCGGACCCGGAGCCGTGCTCGGGACCGGGGCTCCTGCGGGCGCGCGGGAGCAGCAGCGCCGCCATGGACCTCAGCACGGCTCTCCCATGCCGTGCGCGAGCTCCGCCCAGACGACCTGCGCCGTGCCGTGGCCGGTGCGGTCCGCGCCCCACGCGCTGCACAGCGCGTCGACCAGGATGAGCCCGCGGCCGCGCTCCTCCTCGCCGCAGTCGCGCATCCGCGGCCCGGCGGGGCCGCCCTCGTCGCGCACGGATATCCGCAACCGGTCCTCGCCCTCGCGCAGTTCGCACACGACGCGGCTGCTCGCGGTGTGCACGACGGCGTTGGTGACGAGTTCGGAGACGACGAGCGCGACGGTGTCGCGTATGTCCGCGCCGCAGCCCCACAGGATGAGCCGTTCCTCGGCGAGCCGCCGGGACCGGGCGACCGACTCGGTGCGCGCGGGCAACTCGAAGGCGAAGCGGCGTTCGTCGACGTGCGGGATCCGGGGCCGTGTGCGCTGGTTCATGACGCGAGGGCTCATGAGACCTGAAGCGTGCGCGTTACCAGAAGCCACGACCGGATCCTCACAACTGTGGGCAGGAGTGCCGTACACATGCCGAGGCGGCGAATCGCACGTCGGCATGCGTACTGGTTCACCGGAATACTGTGCTCCCGACTCCGACACTTGGCAAGTGGCACTCTGAAAATTGCAGAGTGCTGTGTTCTCTCTGGCGGGGTCGTGGCACACTCTCCTCGAAATCAGCGCGTCCGGGAGGTCTTCAGAGTGAGCGAGCCGCGGTCCGCCCCCACGGTGGGACAGGTCGTCCTCGGCAAGCGGCTGCAGGATCTGCGCGAGCGGGCCGGCCTCAAGCGGGAAGAGGCCGCGAAGATCCTGCGGGTGGCTCCGGCCACGATCCGGCGCATGGAGACGGCCGAGGTCGCGCTGAAGATCCCGTACGTACAGCTGCTGCTGAAGGCGTACGGCATCCCGGACTCCGAGGCCGAGGGCTTCGTCGCCCTCGCGGAGGAGGCCAACCTCCCCGGCTGGTGGCAGCGGTTCCACGACGTGCTGCCCGGCTGGTTCTCGATGTACGTCAGCCTGGAAGGGGCCGCGAGCCTCATCCGGGCCTATGAACCCCAGTTCGTCCCCGGTCTGCTGCAGACCGCGGACTACGCCCGCGCCATTCTGCGCAGCGGGGCCGTCGGCGGCAGCGATGCCGAGGAGATCGAACGCCATGTAGCCCTCCGCATGGAGCGCCAGTCCCTGCTGACCAGGGAGGACGCGCCCAAGTTCTGGGTGATCATGGACGAGACGGTCTTCCGCCGACCGGTCGGCGACGGGCCCGAAGTGATGCGCGCTCAGCTCGACCGGCTGCTCGAAGCGTCGGAGCTGCCGAACGTCACCCTGCAGATCGCGGAGTTCGCGTCCGGCCACCACCCCGGCACCTACGGACCGTTCGTCCTCTTCCGGTTCGCCATGCCCGAACTCCCGGACATGGTCTACAGCGAGTACCTGACCGGCGCCGTCTATCTCGACGGGCGCCCCGAGGTGGCCTCCCACCTGGAGGTCATGGACCGGATGGCGGCCCAGGCCGCGACTGCACAACGCACGAAGGAGATTCTCCGGAATCTCCGCAAGGAGCTGTGAATGAATCGCATATACAACGGCATGCCCGCCGCTGAGCTCGGTGCCGAGGGCTGGCACAAGCCGTGGAGCGGCGGGAACGGGGGCAACTGCGTCGAGGCCATGAAGCTGGCCGACGGCCGGGTCGCCGTGCGACAGTCCGCAGACCCCGAGGGACCCGCGCTCATCTACACCCACGGAGAGATCGCCGCGTTCATCCAGGGGGCGAAATCCGGTCAGGCTGACTTCCTGCTCACCTGAACCCTTCCGTCCCGCCTCTCACATCGCGTAACACTTGCAGCAAGCGCCACGTTCGACCCGCCGAGGAGAGCCGATGACCCCCCAGGACCCCGTGCACATCGACACCAGCAAGCCGCATCCCGCGCGGATGTACGACTGGTTCCTGGGCGGCAAGGACAACTACCCCGTCGACGAGGAGATGGCCCGCCAGCTCCTCACCGTCGACGCCCGCGGCCGGGACATGGCCCGCGTCAACCGGGCCTTCATGCACCGCGCCATCCGCTGGCTCAGCGCCAACGGCGTCCGCCAGTACCTGGACGTCGGCACCGGCATCCCGACCGAGCCCAACCTGCACCAGATCGCGCAGCAGGCCGCGCCGGAGGCCCGGATCGTCTACTGCGACAACGACCCGATCGTGCTCGCGCACGCGGCCGCGCTGCTGCGCTCGACCCCCGAAGGGGCCACCGAGTACATCCAGGCGGACGCCCGCGACCCGGAGCTCATCCTTGAAAGGGCCGGAAAGGTCCTTGACTTCGACCAGCCCATCGCCCTGTCGATGCTCGCGCTGCTGCACTTCATCGGCGACGAGGACGGGGCGGAGGAACTGGTCGCCAAGCTCGTCGACAAGCTCGCCCCGGGCAGCTACCTGGTCCTCTCGCACGTCACCGGGGACTTCGACCCCGAGGGCGCGGCGAAGGCGGCCGCCATGTACAAGGCGCGGGGCCTGACCCTGCGGCCCCGCTCCCGGGACGAGCTGGCCGCGTTCTTCGACGGCCTCGACCTGGTCGAGCCGGGCGTCTCGCTCACCGCCGAATGGCACCCGGAGCTGGGCGAGCCCGTCCCGGTCCAGGGCGACGACCCGATCCCGGGCTGGGCGGCGGTCGGCCGCAAGCGCTGAGCCCGTTCCCCGTACGCCGAAGGGGCCCCGCCGTTGCGCCGGCGGGGCCCCTTCGGCGTGCCTACGGCCTTTCCAGCGTCACCAGGAAGCCGTGCGCCGGGCCGACGTTCCCCGCCGCGTCCACCGTGCGGTACTCGACCGTGTGGGTGCCGTAGTCGGGCGTCGCGTCGTCCCACGGCACCGCCCGGCTGCGGCCCAGCTTGCCGTAGACGAGGTCGTCGATCACCGTGCCCGAGGGCGAGAAGAGGAACGGCGCCGTCGCGTCCGTGGGCCAGCCGTAGTACGTGTACCAGCCGTCGCCGTCCACCCGGAACTGGCTCACCACGGCGCCCTTCCGGTCGTCCCGTGCGGTGAGCCGCATCGTGAACGCGCCGTCGTAGACGTACTCGACGGGCCCGCCCGGCCGGCGCACCGTCCGCAGCGGCTGCGACAGCTCGTACGAGACCGGTGCCGGAGTCGCGTCCACCGTCCACCCCAACTCCTGCTCCGTGCCCGGGATCCGGGCGGTCAGGGTGTGCGACCCGGGGGATAGGTGCAGCGAACCCAGGTCCAGATCACGGTCGTTGCCCGGGTTCGGCACCGTGCGCCCGTCGACGTTCCAGCGCACGGCGATGGTCCGGCGTACCGGGTGGGTGGTGTCGGCGTGGACCACGGACCGGGCGCCGACCGGGACGGCGGTCGCCGTTTGCCCGGTGAACTCCGGTCGGACGGCGGGTGTTTCGGGCGTGGTCAGCGTCGGGTCCACGGTCCAGGTCACGGTACGGGTCAGGGCCGCCGAGGCGCGTACGGCGGGGTCGCGGACGAACGGGGTCGGGTCGGTGACGGTCGCCGTCAGCGTGTGCGTACGCCCCGGGGCCGGGTCCCCGGGGTCCGGGGCGCGCAGGTCCAGACGGCGGAGGTCGACCGTGCGGGCGCCGCCGGTGCGCAGCACGCGCCCGTCGAGGCGCCACTCCACGGCGAGTTCGCCGCCCAGCGGATGCAGCGTGTCCACCCACACCGTGCGGTCGGCCCCGATCGGCGCCGTGTTCGGGGTGTGGTCCTGGACCAGGTCCACCTTGGCCGAGATCGCCCGCACCATGACCTCGCGCTCCACCTGGTCGAAGGCGTAGCCCAGGGTCTTCATCATGGAGTGCCGGCTGGGCCGCCAGACGCCCCTGGTGGTGTAGAGACCGCCCTCGTAGCGGCCGATGATCCCACCGGACTCGCTCCGCTCGCCCAGCCAGCGCCACCACTTGGCCCGCCGCTCGCGCATCTGCTTCTCCGTCAGGAGCGTGTGGTGGACGGAGGACGGCTCGCCGCCCTCGTACGTGCCGCCGGGGGTCCCGCGGCCGTAGTAGTCGTACTCGTCCTGGAGACCGCCCAGCGAATGGCCGATCTCGTGCGGGGTGATCAGCGCCGACAGGGCGTTGCCGCCGGACGCGGTCGCGTAACTCCCGCCCGCGCCACCGTAGGTGGAGCTGTTGGCGAGCGCGACGATCTGCCGGTTGGCGCGGCCGGTGCCGGGCACCAGGTCGGCGTACCCGGCGGCCTTGCCGCTGTCGACCGTGAGCAGCCGCTGCACGCTGCCCGGATTGCAGCCGCCCCAGAACCCCATGTCGAGCGCGGTGTCCCGGGCCGGTGCGCCGAGCCCCGGGTCGCAGTCCACGCCCGAGTCCTTCGACGGCACCTCCACCGCCCACACGTTGATGTACGAGCGGTAGGACGCGAACGGCTCGACGCTCCACAGCATGCTCAGATGCCGCTCCACGTCCGCCCGGAACTTCGGCAGCTCCGCGGCCGTGTATCCGTCGCCGAGCAGCACCAGGTTGAACCGCTTCTCCGCCGGCCCCGTGGTCTGGACGGGCACGACGGTGGCCCCGCCGGCCTCGGCGCGGGCCGGAGTGCCGACGGCCGCGGTCCCCGTGGTCACGAGTCCCGCGGCCAGCAGACAGCCCGCGGCCAGCCGGGCCACTCCGCTTCGAACGTGCGCGCGTCGCCGGTGAGTCATGGGGCGCGAGCCTAGGCCGCGCCCCCGGTGTCGTAAAGATGTTCGTCAGTCGTCCATCTCAGCGACGCAGATAGGCCAGGCCCTCGTGCTCGGCGGTGTAGCCGTCGACGAGCTTGCGGGCCACCGCCACCGAGTCGACGAGCGGATGCAGCGCGAAGGCCTTCACCGCCGTCGCCCGCGAACCGCTCTCCGCCGCCGCGAGCACCTCGCGCTCCACCGCCTTGACCGCCGTCACCAGACCCACCGCGTGGTACGGCAGCGGGTCCACCGACACCGGGTGGGCACCGGCCGCGTCGACGAAGCACGGCACCTCGATGACGGCGTCCGCGTCGAGCACCGAAAGGGTGTGCCGGTTACGGACGTTGAGGATCAGCGTGGCCCGCTCGTTGCGCGCGATGGCCCGCATCAGGGCGAGCGCCACCTTCTCGTAGCCGCCCGACTCCAGGTCCTCCTCGGCCCGGTCGCCGACCCCGGCCGCCTCACGGTTGTGCGCCATGTAGGTCGCCTCCCGGTCGGCGAGCGTGCGCTGCCAGGCGGAGAGGGCCGCGGTGTCCGGCTTCTCCATCTCCTCGTAGAAACCGGCCTGCTGGTCCAGGAGATAGGCGCCCCGGGTCTTCTCCGCCTCCCGGTAGGCGCGGACCGCCTCGCGGTTGAAGTAGTAGTAGTGCAGGTACTCGTTGGGGATCGCGCCGAGCGAGCGCAGCCACTCCGTCCCGAAGAGCTTCCCCTCCTCGAACGAGCCGAGCAGCCGCTCGTCCTCGAAGAGCCGCGGCAGTATGTCATGTCCGCCGACCTTCAACCCCCGCAGCCAGCCGAGGTGGTTGAGGCCCACGTAGTCGATCCACGCCTCGCGCGGGTCGGCGCCCAGCACCCGCGCCACCCGGCGGCCGAGCCCCACCGGCGAGTCGCAGATGCCGACCACCCGGTCGGCGAGGATCCGCGACATGGCCTCCGTGACCATGCCGGCGGGGTTGGTGAAGTTGATGACCCAGGCGTCCGGGGCGAGTTCGGCGATCCGCCGCGCGATGTGCGTCACGACCGGCAGCGTCCGCAGTCCGTACGCGATGCCGCCGGCGCCGACCGTCTCCTGGCCCAGCACGCCCTCGGCCAGCGCGATCCGCTCGTCCGTGGCGCGGCCCGCGAGCCCGCCCACCCGGATCGCCGAGAACACGAAGTCCGCGCCGCGCAGCGCCTCGTCCAGATCCGTCGTCGCGCTCACCACCGGCGCGTCCGGGACCCCTCGGGCCTGCTCGGCGAGCACCCGGGCGATCGCCGACAGGCGCCCGGAGTCCAGGTCGAACAGGGTGACATGGGTGACCCGCCCCTCGGCGTGGTCGCCTAGCAGGGCGCCGTACACGAGCGGCACCCGGAATCCGCCGCCTCCGAGAATCGTCAGTTTCATGGTCGTACGCTACCGGGATGCACGTACTGAGCAGCAGGATTCTGCTCCGCCCCACCGATCCCGAGCGGTCCCGCCGCTTCTACGGCGAGACGCTCGGCCTCGCGGTCTACCGCGAGTTCGGCACCGGACCGGAGCGCGGCACCGTCTACTTCCTCGGCGGCGGCTTCCTCGAACTCTCCGGCCGCGCCACCGCGGCGCCCGCCGACCGGTCCGTCCGGCTCTGGCTCCAGGTCGCCGACGTCCGGGCCGCCCGCGAGGAGCTGCGCGGCCGGCCCGACGCCCGGGTGCTGCGCGAGCCGGTCCTGGAACCGTGGGGCCTGGTCGAGATGTGGCTCACGGACCCGGACGGACACGAGATCGCCGTCGTGGAGGTGCCCGCCGGGCATCCGCTGCGGAGCCGCCCGGCCATCTGAGCCGGCGAGGGACGGGGCTCAGTGCTCACACAGCGAGAACTCCCGCTCGTAGAGCTGCTCGTTGTGCTCGTCGACGAAGAACTTGCGCTCCCGCATGAGCTGCTCGCGGTAGTCCTCGGCCTGTTCCAGGGTCATGGTGGAGGTTTCGGACCACGGCTGCTGCGGTGGCACGTCGGACGTCGAGACGATCCTCTCCGACGGGTCGACCAGGAAGAACGCCAGGATCTTGCGATGCCCGGGGCGGGTGGGGTCCATGAGGCGGAACGAGCCGACGCGGTGCTGGAGGACGTTCGGGAACGCCAGACAGCGGCCCGCGGGGGTCGGCACCGAGCCCAGCACCTGGTTCAGCGCGTCCTCGCTCTCCAGGCCGTACACCTCCCGCACGCCGTCGTCGTCGCTCTGCTCGTACTCCGGGTCGTCGAGTGCCGTCCGGAAGCCCAGCCGGCTCTCGGTGATGTTCTCGCTGTCCCAGTAGTAGATGCCGGTCGAGACGATCCGCTCGTTCAGCATCCCCTCGACGTGCCAGGAACCGCCCCCGTACTCCGGCTTCTCCGGAGTGAGATGGATGGTGGCGAGCTTCACGATGACCTGGAGACGGCGGCCGCGCAGGTCGACCCGGTCGGCCGCGTCGGGCGACGCGGGCGGGACGAAGTCCGGGGCGTCCGGGACGGTCGGGGTGCGGTTGTCGTACCAGGTGTCGTGGGCCTCCGACCACGCCTCGTACGCCTCCTGGTACGCCGTCGGGTCGTCGTAGTCGGACTTCTTCGGGTACTCCGGCTCGTCCTCGTACCAGCCGTAGGGGTCGACGTCGATCCGCGGCGGGCGCGGATGGCGCAGATCCGTCAGCACGTTCTCCCACAGAGGGCGGAAGCGGGCCAACAGGTCCGGCAGGACGGCGCCCAGGTCCCGGTGGGTCTCGGGGTGGACGTTGTTGACGTAGGAACGCAAGGCGACCTCGCCGTCGTCGGTGACGTCGACGTCCGTGGGAAGCCACTGGAACCTCTCCGAGAACTCGTACTTCGCGTAGTGGTTCGTCGGGTTCTCCCAGGCCCGCTCGGGCGCTCCGCTGACGTCCCGCACCAGGCAGAACAGCGAGGGGTGGACCAGGTCGAGGACCTGGCCGTCGGATCCGGGGTGCCAGTCCTTGTCCTCCTCCGGGACCTCTTCCAGGACCCGGACCGCCTCGCGCAGCCGCGACCTGAGGCCGTCGTCCACCAGGGTGTCCGACTGCCACACCCCGTCGACGCCGGACACCTCGATGCCGGTGCGCTCGTCCCGGAGCGCGGCATAGTGCCGCAGTTCGTCGAGCACGTAACGGACCTGAGCCTCGGTGAGGCCCTGGGCCACCGCTTCGCGCGTCCACCGGGCGACGATCTCGGGGTCGTTCATCTTGTCGTACCACCCGGACTTCTCCCGGATGTGCGCGCTGCACTGCATCATCTCGAGTTCCCGCAGTGTCCGGGGCGGCGCGAGCCGTATGGAGCGGGTCGACTCGAAGGGCAGCGGGAAGGCGGACAGCTCAGTCAATTGTCTTGGTCCTCGCGGTCGGTGTGGAGGCGGGAAGAATACGTCAGCGGACTGACAACGCCGCCGTGCTCCCGCGCAGGGACCCGGTCGGCCCTTCAAGATCGTTTGTGGGCAGAATGCCCGTATGGCGACAACGAACATGCCCAGAACGGCAGTGATCGACGATGCCCCGGCGATCAGCGGCGCGCTGGCCCGGTCCTTCGACGACGACCCGATGATGCGCTGGTTCTTCCCCGAGGACGCCACCCGCGAGGCGACCCTCGGGCGTTACTTCTCCACGATCTTCACCCGGCAGTACGCCGTCAACGGCGTCTGCGAGCGCACGGCGGACGCGGCCGCCTTCTGGGTGCCGGCCGACGCCCAGGAGAAGGCCGTGCCCGACGCCGGGACCATCCGGGAGCTGCTCGACATCCTGGGCGACCGCGCCGGACTGTTCCGCGAGGCCGTCGAGACGGCCGCCCGGCACACCCCGCGGGAACCGCACTGGTCGCTGGCCCTCATCGGCGCCGACCCCGTCGCCCAGGGCACGGGCCAGGGCGCCGCGCTGCTGCGCTCGGGCCTCGCCCAGGCCGACGCGGCGGGCCTGCCGGTCTACCTGGAGTCCTCGAAGGCCGCCAACCTCCCGGTCTACGAGCACTTCGGCTTCACCGTCCGCGAGGAGTTCGAGCTTCCGGGCGGCGGCCCCGTCCTCCGGTCGATGTGGCGCGACCCGCGCTGACGCGGCACCTCGGCGGGGCGGGTGGTCGTCGGCACGCGACAATGAGCGCATGTCCCGACGCAAGACCCGCCCCGACCGTACGGTCCGCCCCGCAGCCGCCCCGGCCGTGACCGCCGAGTCCCCGTGCCCCTGCGGACTCGACGCCGCCTACGGCGCGTGCTGCGGCCGCTTCCACGGCGGCCCCGCCACCGCCCCGACGGCCGAGCTGCTGATGCGCTCGCGCTACAGCGCCTTCGTCGTCCGCGACGAGGCGTACCTGCTGCGCACCTGGGCGCCGGAGACGCGGCCCGGGGACGTCGACTTCGACCCGGCGATGCGGTGGACCGGCCTGGAGATCGAGGAGACCGGCGACGGCACGGCCTTCCACCAGCACGGGACGGTGACCTTCCGGGCGCGCTTCACCCACGGCGGGAAGCCGGGCGAGCTGCACGAGCGGAGCCGGTTCGCGCGGCACGAGGGGGCGTGGGTGTACGTGGACGGGGACTTCCTGGACTGAGAGGTCACCGCGCCGCCGCTCCCACCACCTCCCGTCCCTCCCGCGGCAGGCCCTGCGCCAGGTCCTCCGCGATCAGCTTCTTCGCGATGGCGTCCGTCGCCGCCCGCAGCTCCGGGCCGCTCGGGCGGCCGCGCTCCTGCTCGATGCGGTCGGAGAGCCAGTCGCCCCACGCCTTGGTGATCACGTCGGCCTCGCGCTTGCCCGCCGGGGTGTGGGACAGCAGATTGCCGTGCCGGGTCAGGAAGCCCTCGTCGACCATCCGGTCGAAGACCGGCAGCAGCACCTCGGGCGGCACCCGGCGGCCGGTCGAGATCAGGCCCAGGCTGGCGTGGCCGACGGTGCGGGTGAACAGCTCGACCTGCATGACGGCCCACGCGCCGGCGATGTCGAGCCGGGTGTCGGAGGCGTCGACGATGCGCCGCGCGGTGTCGTAGTCGGTGCGCCGGATGATCCGGCCGACCGCCAGTTCGAGCAGCTTGGCCGAGTCGCCGGTGGTGGTGGGGGACGCGAAGCCCTCGCCCATGTCGGTGGAGGAGGAACGGACGGTGTCGCGGAGCGCGACCTGCTTGAGGAAGAGCGACACCACGAAGCCGACGCCGGCCACGGGCACGGTCCACAGGAAGACGGTCTGCAGGGTGTCCGAGTACGCCTGCACGATCGGCGCCGCCACCGGGTCGGGCAGCCGGTGCAGGCCCGCCGGGCTCTGTGCGGCCCGCGCCACGCCCGCCGGCGGCAGGCCGAGGCGGGCGGCGATCGCGGAGGCGCGGGCGATGCCCTCGGTCAGGTTGGGCTTGAGGGAGTTCGTGTAGATGGTGCCGAAGACGGCGGTTCCGAAGGAGCTGCCGAGCGTGCGGAAGAAGGTGACGCCGGAGGTGGCGGTGCCCAGGTCCGCGTAGTCGACGGTGTTCTGCACGGCGATGGTGAGGACCTGCATGCACAGGCCGATGCCGACGCCGAGCACGAACATGTAGAGCGACGCCAGCCAGGTGCTGGTGCTCGGTTCGAGCAGCGAGAGCAGATAGAGCCCGAGCCCCATCACCAGAGTGCCGACGATCGGGAAGATCCGGTACTGGCCGGTCTTGCTGACCACGTTGCCGCTGAAGACGGAGGCGATGAGCAGGCCGATGACCATCGGCAGGGTGCGGATGCCGGAGATGGTGGCCGAGTCCCCGTCGACGTACTGGAGGTAGGTCGGCAGGAAGGTCATCGCGCCGAGCATCGCGAAGCCGACGATGAAGCTGAGCACCGAGCAGACGGTGAAGACCGGGTTGCGGAACAGCCGCATCGGGAGCATCGGTTCGACCGCCCGGGTCTCCACCCAGCAGAACAGCCCGAGGGCGACGAGCCCGCCGGCGAAGAGGCCGATGATGACGCCCGAGCTCCACGCGTACTCGTTGCCGCCCCAACTCGTCGCCAGGATCAGGGCGCTGGAGCCGACCGCGACGAGCGCGATGCCCAGGTAGTCGATGACGGGACGGCTGGCGGAGCGCACGGAGGGGATGGAGCGGGCGGCGGCGATGACGACGAGGATCGCGATGGGGACGTTCACGTAGAACGCCCAGCGCCAGGTCAGATGGTCGGTGAACAGGCCGCCGAGCAGCGGTCCGATGACCGTGGAGACGCCGAACACGGCGCCGATCGCGCCCTGGTACTTGCCGCGTTCGCGCAGCGGGATGACGTCCGCGATCAGCGCCATCGAGGTGACCATGAGACCGCCGGCGCCGATGCCCTGGAGGCCGCGCCAGATGATCAGCAGCGTCATGTTGGTGGCGAGACCGCACAGGAACGAGCCGGTGATGAAGACGATCGCCGAGATCTGGAAGATCACCTTGCGCCCGAACAGGTCGCCGAACTTGCCGACCAGGACGGTCGCGACCGTCTCCGCGAGCAGATACGCGGTGACCACCCACGACATGTGCGCGGCACCGCCCAGGTCCGAGACGATCGTCGGAAGGGCGGTGCCCACGATGGTCTGGTCGAGCGCGGCCAGGAGCACGCCGAGCATGATCGTGCCGAAGACGATGTTGCGGCGGCGGCTGTCGAGCACCGGGGGCTCGGCGGCCGGGGGTGCGGGCGCTGCTTCGCTGGTGGTCGTCACTCTGGCAGAGTCACACCGGCCGCCGTGTCCCGCATGCGGAGTACACCCGAACCGGTGCGGACGATACGTACCCTGGCCGGAAACGACTGCCGACCGCCCGCCGAAGGGTCACATCCCCGGGCGCACCGGCAGCTTCGGGTGGTGCTTGGCGAGGATCTTGTTGGCGCGGGCGAGCGCGGCGAGCGCGTGCTCGCGGTCGGCCCGGTCCTCCGCGCACAGCGGTCCGCGGAAGCGGTACACCTCGCGCGCCGCGCAGTCGGCGTCGACCTCGGCCTGGAGCACGTGCAGCGGCAGGCAGGCCCCGATCAGCGCGGCGACACGGTCGGGGATCGGCACGGGGACGAGGGGCGAGGGCGAGGCGATCACGGTCGGTCCTTGTGGGGGTCGTGGGGCGGCGAGAGGGTTTCTCCCTGCCATGCTCCATCCATACGTACCGGATCCCGGTGCCGGTTCGACGACGCCCCTGTCACCGCCGGGCAACAGCCGCGTGCCGCCTTCGGCGAGCCGTACGGACCGCATCGCGGACGCGCCGCGCGTTCCCGCAGGTGCGCACGGGTACGCCTGTCGGATCGCTCGTCAGTTCGTCGAACAGCAAGGCGAGAAAAGGTCGTTGCCGCCACATCGGGTGTGGGGCATCTCACGCCCGCCGCCCGCCCCCTCGTCCCGAAGTGGATCTACGAGCGGCGCTACGAGAGGACCTCGCCGAGGTCGTACGAGACGGGCTCCGCCAACTGCCCGTAGCCGCACGACTCCGGCGTGCGGTCCGGGCGCCAGCGCTTGAACTGGGCCGTGTGCCGGAAGCGGTCGCCCTCCATGTGGTCGTACCCGACCTCGCAGACCCGCTCCGGACGCAGCGCCACCCACGACAGGTCCTTCTTCCCCGACCAGCGGCTCGGCGCCCCCGGAAGCCGGGACGACTCGTGCGCGGACTCGTCGGTCCAGGCCGCCCACGGGTGCCCGTCCGGCGGGTCCATGCGCAGCGGCTCCAGCTCCTCGATCAGCTCGGCCCGCCGCTTCGCGGTGAACGCCGCGCACACGCCGACGTGCTGGAGGGTGCCCCCGTCGTCGTAGAGGCCGAGCAGCAGCGAGCCGACCACCGGCCCGCTCTTGTGGAAGCGGTATCCGGCCACGACGACATCGGCCGTGCGCTCGTGCTTGATCTTGTACATCAGGCGTTCGTCCGGCCGGTACGGCAGATCGAGCGGCTTGGCGATCACGCCGTCCAGGCCCGCGCCCTCGTACTGCTCGAACCAGCGCGCGGCGAGCGCCGCGTCGGTGGTGGCGGGCGCGAGGTGGACGGGGGCGTCGACGCCGGCCAGCGCGCGCTCCAGGGCGGCCCGTCGCTCGGTGAGCGGGGTGTCGAGGAGGGCCTCGTCGTCGAGGGCGAGCAGGTCGAAGGCGATGAACCGGGCCGGTGTCGTCTCCGCCAGCATCCGCACCCGCGACTCGGCCGGGTGGATCCGCTCGGTGAGCCGGTCGAAGTCGAGCCGGCCGCCGTGCTCGATGACGATCTCGCCGTCGACGACACAGCGTTCGGGCAGCCGCGCGAGCAGCGCCTCGGCGAGCTCGGGGAAGTAGCGGGTCAGCGGCTTGCCGGTGCGGCTGCCGATGAAGAGTTCCGGGCCGTCGCGGTGCACGATCGCGCGGAAGCCGTCCCACTTGGCCTCGTACTGCATCCCCGGCGGGATCTTCTTGACAGCCTTGGCGAGCATGGGCAGGACAGGGGGCATGACCGGTAGATCCATGGCTTGACCTGTTCCTACTACTGCGAGTAACTCGGAATTCCGCTCTCGTCAGTTCCCGTCCGTTCCGGTGAATTCTCCTTGGCTTGTGCCCTGGATTGTGCCTTGATCTCGTCTCTCCCCCAGGAGTCTGCTCAGCCCCTGCTCAACGGCCGGCCGGGTGGTACTGGCAAGGTCGGGCCACAGGTGGCTGTACGTGCCGAGGGTGATCGCTGCCGACGACCTCGCCCTGGGCGGCGAGGATCTAGTTTGCGTCGGTCACCATCTTCCGCCACGTGCGCGACCACGGCGAGCGCTGGACCGGTTCACCTGATGCCGTCGTGAAGATCAGCCGCACCTTGCGCTCCTGTTGGTTGCCGAAGGTCGTGTCGGCCATGGTTCGCAACGTGCCGGGAACTCCTCCGGGTGGGCGGTCGGGTGTCGGTGACACCCGTCGGCACCGGTACCACCTGGCGGCTGGTCCTGGGTGCCGCGCCTGGACGGCTCGCCGCCGTTGGCGTCCGGCGGTGCCATCGGTCGGCTTTCTGCACTGCACTGCTCACCTGTTTCCCTCTCACTTCGGGGCGCACGGTGGCTACGTCGAGCGTGACATGCGCACGGTTTGAAATGCGGTGATGTGGGTTCGAAGGTCATCCGGGTGAGTCGAGCCCTGGGATTTCGCCTTGATCAAGGAAGTGGCGAGGCTGTCAGTAGGTTCCGGTGGTCAATTCCATGAAATCCCCGAGCGGTGCTAGGAGGCGGCGTGCAAGTCGGAGCCCTGCCGCCTTGGGGGGATGTGGTGTAACCAATTGAAGGCAAGAATCGTGGGTGATGATGAGGGGCAGGCCGACCGGAACAACCCGTAGGTGAAACTGAAGGGCCGTAGTACATGCCGAAAACGATCTATCCGAGGGGCTCGGAAGCATGACATCGGCGTCCCGCCCTGGATGGTTCAGGGATGGAAGAATTCAGGGTTCGGACCGAGCACTGCCGCTTTGACAAGCACGTCCGGTGCACCCGCGACGTGGAAGCGTGATTGGATTCGCGCGCCGTCGACCGAGACGACCGCAGCCCCGCTGGCGCCGTCTGAGTGGTATTGGCGAGTCGAAGAACGGAAACACCGCGGGAAGTGCGGCCGCCGGTACGTGTACTGCTGCCCGCGTTGCGGCGTCGAAATGAAGCCGCCTGTCGGCACGGCCTCGAACATCATCGACTGGTCGAGCGAGCTCCCTGGATCGGCGACCGCGTCCATCCGCTCGCCGAGAAGACGACGGCGCGCATGCGGTCCGGCCCGGAGAAGGGCGGGACGGCGCAGGTGCCGGGGGAGGGACGGGACGGGAAGCAGCCGTTCGGCGTGGACCGTCCGATGCGTACCTGTACCGGCAGGAACGAGGCCGGCCTCCTTGTCCCCGCCGGCGGCACCTGGAACGACGCCGCCCACCAGGCGGACCAGCCGGCCCGAATCGTGACCACTCGGGAGACCACCGGCATCGTCGTGCCCCCGTTCATCGCCGAACTCCGCGGTGGCGGCAGCAAGCACCGCCCGATCGCCGAGCCCCTCGCCACGGTGTGCGCGTCAGGCAATCACCACGGCCTGGTCGAGCCCGCCACGCGCGTCGAGGACTGTGGCTTTCGCATGCCCTAGGTGAAGGAGTACGCCGCTGCGATGGCGTTCCCGGACACCTGTCGGTGGCGCGGGTCGAAACGGGACCGGCTGCGGGCGACCTCGTCACCGTCGCCGTCTCCCACACCTGCTCAGGAGGGCGCGATGAAGAGCGGTCCAACCAGCAGGGTGTCGGGGTCATGCCCCCGACACCCGCCCAGGGGTTACGGGACGTAGATGTAGAAGTACTGGTTGTCGCCGCCGTGGCAGTCCCACAGCCGCGCGGGGGCGCCGTTGTCCGTGCGCCAGTCAGCTATCTCCAGGCACTTCCGGTAGGCATACGTGCTGTCCATTTGGAAACCGTAATCACCGCGGAACATCTGGTTGAGGCCGTAGTGGCAGCCCCACTGGTTGGCGGTCGCACCGTTGTTGCGGCCCCAGCCGCCAATCTCCAGGCACTTACCGCTGTTGACGTTGATGTAGAAGAACGCGGTGGTGTCGTCCGAGAGGCCGTAGCGGTACCACTTCTGGTTGTCGCCGCCGTGGCAGTCCCACTGTCGGACGGCCGCACCGTCCACCTTGCTCCAGTCCGCCACCTCAAGACACTTCCCAGAGTGCTTCGCCTGGATCTGGACGGTGCCCAGATAGATGAAGGTCGAGGCCTGGGCCGGAGCGGCCGAGAGGCCGAAGACGAGCCCCAGGGAGGCGGCAAGAACAAGCAGCCCGTGCCTGGCACGGGTAAACGCGGTGAGTTTCATGGTCCTCTGCAATCAAGAAGGGAAATCCGGCGCCCGGCCGGAAACTGATGATCATGATCGCACAGGTTTTGGGTCAACAGGCCTCGTGAGCAGCTCACTTGTGCCATTGCATGAGCTGCAATCGCTCGGCTTGGCGGAACCGATTCCTCCGCCCCCGGCGCGCCCTCAAAGCGCCGGGCGCTGAGGTGAGGGCATCTCTAGGGCGTCTGATAGGGGGCGTCGTGAGAATCGCAGGGGCGGACGGCCGGGTAGCGCCGGTGCCGGATGCCCTCGCAGCCCCAGATGCGGCCACGACCACCTCACCCGGCGTCGAAACCATCCGCGGCATGGCCGGAACCGCCGTCATGGTTGGGGGCCAGCTCGAAAGGTGGCGCGCGCTCGGGTGCGGGGTGGCGGTCGTGTTCGTCCGCGCGGACGACGGCCAGGAAGGCGTGCGCGAGCATGGCCAGGGTGACCCGGCGGGACCAGGCGGGTAGCGGCGGACCTGGTGCTCGTCCAGGGCGGCCAGGCCCCTCCCGGACTGAAAGAACTCCTCCACCCGCCATCTCGATCCAGCAACGCGCACCAGGGGTGGTCAGCGGCACCGGTGCGGGCGAATGGCGGCGGTAGAAGGCGAGTTCGCCGGTGCTGCGGTTTCGGCGGATGAGTAACCCGCGACTCCCGGGCCGGGGGTCGACGAGGTCGATGACGGCCCAGCCGTAGAGGCGGGTGGCCCTTGGCTCCGGCCCCTGCGGACAGCTTCTACCAGGCTCGCTCGGGCACCCTATGGGGTGCTGCATGCCGTCCGGGGTCCTCTCTCCGGCCCACTCGGCGATGGTCCAGCAGTTCTTGCGCGGCAGGTCCGACAGCAGGACCAGTACCAACTGCCGGACAGGACGCCGTGGTTCGACCCGCGTTGAACCGGTCTGCGATCCGGCTCATCAGGCCCTCGAACGCCTCCTGTCAGCGGGCAGGGTCTACGCTGTGACCTGCGGCCACCGCGTGATCGTTTGTCTTCACACACCGGTGATCAACGGTGGCCGCACCTGTCTCCGCAGCGCGTCAGGGTCGCGCAGGTTCGCCTGCTGTCCCGTGTCAGGAGGACATGTGCAACGTGGCGAAGTCTGGTGGGTGGAGTTAGACGAGCGGCGACTGTTCGTACTGCTGTCGGCAGACGACGCGTCCGGGATCCGGGCGATGCAGGTCGTCGCGCCGGCGGGCGTCGACATCGGCGGGCTGGGCGTCGAAGTGCGAGTTGGTGCCATTGAAGGGCTGCCCATTGAAGGCGTGCTGCGGTTCGCGTTCACGCGTCCAGGCTTCACCCCTTGCACGTGGCTGACCACCGTGGCCCGGGACGACCTGATCGAGCGGGCAGGCGTCCTGCCCTCCGCGAAGCTCAGCGAGATTGAGGATGCCCTCCGTCTTGGCGGACAAACGAAGGAGTGGACCCCGGCGACAACCGCGAAGCTCAACGAGATAAGGGACGCTCTCCGTCTCGGCGTCCTCGGGTAGGCGGAGAAGGAACCGAAGCCCCCGAAGGCGTGGTCGATCTCGTCCAGACGATCGACGCTGGCCTGTCTCCTCGGCACCCCTCACCATCGAGATCACGGACTACGGCTGGAGTATCAGCGGCCGCGCTCGGACATACCAGGACCGCTGACTCCTTGGGGATCTTGATGATCTCCTGTTCCTGCCGCTCCAGTGCTGCCCTTCCTGCTGGGAGGGGATCGCGGTGGCGCCATCCAGGCCCAAGCGTGCGATGCGCGCCTCAACCGCTTCCCGTGCCGAGCTGCGGCGCTCTCCCGTTCCAGGGCCCCCGGCGGGATCTTCTTGACGGCCTTCGCCAGCATCGGCTTGACGGGTGGCATCACCGGCAGGTCCATGCGGCGATTCCAGGAAGGATTCACCGACCGTGCCCCGATATGCGGGGTATGGGTGGTCGGCCTAGGCTGGCCGCCATGGCAGGCAAGGCGGCAGCGGTGGAGCTAGAGGTCGGCGACCGGACCGTACGGGTGTCCAATCCGGACAAGGTGTACTTCCCGGAGCCCGGCTACACCAAGCTCGACATGGTCGGCTACTACCTGGCCGTCGGCGACGGCATCACCCGCGCGCTGCGCGACCGGCCCACCACCCTGGAGCGCTACCCCGACGGAGTGACGGGCGAGTCCTTCTTCCAGAAGCGCGCCCCCAAGTACCTGCCCGCCTGGATCCCGACGGCCCACATCACCTTCCCCAGCGGCCGGTCCGCCGACGAGATGTGCCCCACCGAGCCCGCCGCGGTGCTGTGGGCGGCCAATCTGGGCGCGGTCACCTTCCATCCCTGGCCGGTCCGGCGCGAGGACACCGACCACCCCGACGAGCTGCGCCTCGACCTCGACCCCCAGCCCGGCACCGACTACGCCGACGCCGTCCGCGCCGCCCACGAGCTGCGCGCGGTCCTCGACGAGCACGGGCTGCGCGGCTGGCCCAAGACCTCCGGCGGGCGCGGCCTGCACGTCTTCGTCCCGATCCTGCCCAACTGGACGTTCACGCAGGTCAGACGGGCCGCCATCGCCTGCGGCCGGGAGCTGGAGCGGCGGATGCCGGAGCGGGTCACCATCAGGTGGTGGAAGGAGGAGCGCGGCGAGCGGATCTTCCTCGACTACAACCAGACCGCCCGCGACCGCACCATCGCCTCCGCCTACTCCGTGCGCCCCCGCCCGCACGCCCCGGTCTCCGCGCCGCTGCGCTGGGAGGAGATCGACGACGCCGTCCCGCGCGACTTCGACATCCGCACGATGCCGGCACGGTACGCCGAACTCGGCGACGTGCACGCGGACATGGACGACGAACGGTTCAGCCTGGAGTCCCTGCTGGAGCTGGCGCGGCGGGACGAGGCCGAGCACGGCCTCGGCGACCTGCCCTATCCGCCGGAGTACCCGAAGATGCCGGGCGAGCCGAAGCGGGTGCAGCCGAGCCGGGCGAAGAAGGAGTAGCGGACGCTCACGCCTCCGGGGTCCGCCGCTCGCCGGGCGGGAGCAGCAGCACCTCCAGGGCCCGCGCGCAGCTCCGGGCCTGGGCCAGAAACCAGTCGAGCCGGGCGTCGGTGAGCACCGACGGCGCCGCCCGCACCGCGAGCGCGAACCGCGCGTGCCCGGCCCGGTCCAGGACCGGCACCGCGACCGTACGGATGCCGGGCCCCGTCCCGCCGCCGTCCAGGACGTAGCCCCGCTCCCGTACCCGTACCGACTCCTCGTCCGGTTCCGTGCCGCCCGGCCAGGCGAGCAGCACCCTGCCCGGGGCCGTGGAGCGCAGCGGCCGCCGCAGCCCCGCCCTCGGGGTGACCGGACCGCCCGCCACGATCACGGCGTACGGGCCGCTGCGCAGCGCCAGATCGACGTCGGCGCCGGTCCGCGCGGCCAGCTCGCCCAGCTCGGGCGCGGCCAGGTGCAGTCCGCGCTGGTGGTACGAGAGCCGGCCGAGCTCGGTCACGGCCGGACCGAGCCGGTAGCGGGCGGTGCGCGCGTCCTGCTCCAGGAAGCCGGCCGAGAGCAGCGTCCGGGCCAGGCGGTGCGCGGTGGACGTGGACAGGCCGAGCCGACGGGCGAGGTCCGAGGCGCTCAGGTCAGGCCCGTTGTCGTGGAAACAGTGCAGGACGTCGAGCGCCCGGCGGACGGCCTGGGCCCCCGCCGGCGCGGCCGTGGCGCGGGTCCCGGTGCCCGCTCCGGTGTCGACGTCGACTTCGGTGGTCATGCGCGTGGCTCCCCCTCGCTGATCGCCGCGGTCTCGGCGATCGGCCACCACGCTCCCATATGACGGGAGCCGGACAGGCCCGTAAGCGGGACCGGCAACACGACGTTCATGCGTTCCCGGGGAGGGGTGGAGGAGGACCGACGGTGGCCGAAACACCACGGTCGGTGCTCGGCGCGCCGCGTTGATCGGACGTTGATGGCGCGTTTAGGACGCTGCGACAGGCTGCCGCCATGCAGACCGACACGATGCCCTCCGCCCCGACGACCCTCGTGGCCCCCGACCTCTCCTGGCAGGAGAACGCGCTGTGCGCCCAGGCAGGGCCGGAGTTCTTCTTCCCGGCGCCCGGCTCCTCTACCCGCGAGGCGAAGCTGCTGTGCGGGGCCTGCGAGGGCCGGGTGGCGTGCCTGGAGTACGCGCTCGCGCACGACGAGCGGTTCGGGGTCTGGGGCGGCCTCTCCGAGAAGGAGCGGATCCGGCTCAAGCGCCGCCGCGGCTGACGGGCCCGGCCCGCGGGCCCGTCGCTCTGCGGGTCAGCCCGTCATCCGGGCCTGTCGCTCTGCGGGTCAGCCCCTCGTCAGGGCTCGCCGCTCTGCGTGCGGTCGGCCCGTCGTCCGGGCTCGCGCCTCTGCGGTTCGGCCCTTCGCCAGGGCTCGCCGCTTCGCGGTTCGGCCCGTCGTCCGGGCCCGTCGCTCTGCGTGCGGTCGGCCCGCCGCCTGGGGGCCGCTTTTCGCGTGCGGTCAGCCCGCCGCCCGGGCCGCCATCCGGGCCTTGCGCGCCGCGAGCCGCTCGTCGAACTTGCTCGCCTCGCTGTCCAGGCCGTTCATGTACAGCCCCAGCTCCTCCTGGGCCTGCAGGCCCTCCGGGCCGAGCCCGTCGATCTGGAGGACCTTGAGGAAGCGCAGCACCGGCTGGAGCACGTCGTCGTGGTGGATGCGCAGGTTGTAGATCTCGCCGATCGCCATCTGGGCCGCCGCGCGCTCGAAGCCGGGCATGCCGTGGCCGGGCATCCGGAAGTTGACGACGACGTCCCGCACGGCCTGCATCGTGAGGTCGGGGGCGATCTCGAAGGCCGCGCCCAGCAGGTTGCGGTAGAAGATCATGTGCAGGTTCTCGTCGAGCGCGATGCGGGCGAGCATGCGGTCACAGACCGGGTCGCCGGACTGGTGTCCGGTGTTGCGGTGCGAGATGCGGGTGGCGAGCTCCTGGAAGGCGACGTACGCGACCGAGTGAAGCATCGAGTGCCGGTTGTCCGACTCGAACCCCTCGCTCATGTGTGCCATGCGGAAACGTTCCAGCTCGTCCGGGTCGACCGCGCGCGAGGCCAGCAGGTAGTCGCGCATCACGATGCCGTGGCGGCCCTCCTCGGCGGTCCAGCGGTGCACCCAGGTGCCCCAGGCGCCGTCGCGGCCGAAGAGGCTGGCGATCTCGTGGTGGTAGCTGGGCAGGTTGTCCTCGGTGAGCAGGTTCACCACGAGCGCGACCCGGCCGATGTCGGTGACCTTGGACTGGGAGCGGTCCCACGCCTCGCCGTCCTCGAAGAACCCCGGGAAGTTCCGGGCGTCCGACCACGGCACGTACTCGTGCGGCATCCAGTCCTTGGTGACCTTCAGGTGCCGGTTGAGCTCCTTCTCGACGACCTCCTCCAGGGCGTACAGGAGTCGTGCGTCGGTCCACCCGGCGGAACTGGAGAGGTGGGGGGAGGTGAGCGTCACGGGAACTCCTGGGGACGGAGAAGGGCATACGGAACTACCTACGTCTACGTAGGTTACGAGACCGTAGGTTAAGGGCCGGATAAGGGGGTGGCCAAGCCCATCCCGCTGGGAGAGACCTGGCTCACCCCCTGTCACCCCCCGGTTGACCTGCTGTGACGACTCTGGGTCCCGTGCGTCAGTTCACCGTTGACGCCTCCTCCGTCGTCTCCGACGTCGTCTCCTCCGCCGCCTCCTCCGCCGTCTCGGCCCTCGTCCCGTCGGTCGTGAAGTCCCCCGTCCGTACCGCCTCGGCCGTCGTCGGCCGCAGCTCCCCGTCCAGCCGCACCCAGCGGGTGATGCCGAGCGACTCCAGGAACGGCACGTCGTGGCTCGCCACGACCAGCGCGCCCTCGAACGCGTCGAGCGCGGCCGTCAGGCTCCGTACCGAGGCCATGTCCAGGTTGTTGGTCGGCTCGTCGAGCATCAGCAGCTGCGGAGCCGGCTCGGCGAGCAGCAGCGCGGCGAGCGTCGCCCGGAACCGCTCACCGCCCGACAGCGTCCCCGCCGGCCGGTCGGCCCGGGCGCCCCGGAACAGGAACCGGGCGAGGCGCGCCCGGATCTCGTTGGCCGTCGCCGCCGGCGCGAACCGCGCCACGTTCTGCACCACGCTCAGCTCGTCGTCGAGGACGTCGAGCCGCTGCGGCAGGAAGCGCAGCGGAACCCGCACCGACGCCTCGCCCGCCACCGGGGCCAGTTCGCCCGCGATCGTCCGCAGCAGCGTCGTCTTGCCGGCCCCGTTCCGGCCGACCAGCGCCACCCGCTCCGGACCCCGCAGCTCGAACTCCCCGTCGACCCGCGCCCCGTAGGGCAGCTCCAGGTCACGGAGGAGCAGCACGCCCCGCCCCGGATGGACCACCGTGCGCGGGAGCTCGATGCGGATCTCGTCGTCGTCCCGCACCGCCTCCACCGCCGCGTCGAGCCGCGACCGCGCGTCGGCCAGCCGGTCGACGTGCAGCGCGCGGTGCTTGGCCGAGGACACCTCGGCGGCGGCCTTGCGGTTGTTGGCCACGATCTTCGGCACGACCTTGTTCTCGTAGCTCTTCTGCCCGTAGCGCTTGCGCCGGGCCAACTTCACCTGGGCGTCGACGAGTTCGCGCTTCTGGCGCTGTACGTCGGCCTCGGCGACCCGCACCATCCGCTCGGCGGCCTCCTGTTCGGCCGCGAGCGCCTCCTGGTAGTCCGACCAGGCGCCGCCGTACCAGGCGACCTCGCCGTCCCGCAGATCGGCGATCTGGTCGACCCGCTCCAGGAGTTCGCGGTCGTGGCTGACCACGACGAGCACTCCGGACCAGGCGTCCACCGCCTCGTACAGCCGTCGCCGCGCGACCAGGTCGAGGTTGTTCGTCGGTTCGTCGAGCAGCAGCACGTCCGGCCGGGCGAGCAGCAGCGCGGCGAGCCGCAGCAGCACGGACTCGCCGCCGGAGATCTCGCCGATCGTGCGGTCCAGGCCGATGTGCCCGAGCCCGAGCTGGTCGAGCACGGCGAGCGCCCGCTCCTCCACGTCCCAGTCGTCGCCGACGGCCGCGAAGTGCTCCTCCGAGGCGTCGCCGGACTCGATGGCGTGCAGCGCCGCCCGCGTCGCCTCGATGCCGAGGACCCGGTCGACCGGCAGGCCGGTGCGCAGCACCAGGTTCTGCGGGAGATGGCCGAGTTCACCGGCGACGCGGACCGAGCCCTCGGCCGGGGTGAGCTCGCCGGCGATCAGCTTGAGCAGGGTCGACTTCCCGGAGCCGTTCAGGCCGACCAGACCGGTCCGGCCGGGGCCGACGGCCAGCCGGAAGTCGTCGAACACGGCGGTGCCGTCCGGCCAGGAGAAGGACAGGTTCGTGCAGGTGATGAAAGTGGGGCGAGTCGCCATAAGGGGCCTCCCGGTTGCGAAGCGTGGAACAGGGCAACGCGTGAGACACCGGGACGCGGGCGGCAATCCTGAAGCGGAGCGGCCGAGGGGATCAACCCGGGGCGGCTGCGGATCGGAGCGGCGCTCGTACGCCGAGGTCGAGGACGGCACACGCGGCGGCGGGGCGGCACGCGCGGCACGGTGTCTCGAACCTCAGACGAGCAACGGCCTTCTCCGATCGGGCGACAACAGGGCCACGGAGAACGTTACGGAGCGGGGGACGGGGGCCGCAAACGATTTTGGGCGAGACCCGCTCCAGGGCCTTCAGGGGGCTCTGGGGTTTCGAGGCTGCGGGGCTTCGGGGGCTCCAGGGGCTCCGGGGCTCCAGGGGCCGCGGGGACTACGCGGACTACGGGTGCTCTTCGAGCAGCTGCGCCAGGTTCCCGTCCCAGTCCAGGTACTGGTGCTCACGGCCGCGCGGCACCAGATGCTGCGAGCGCTCCAGGAAACTGCGCAGCTCGGAGGTCCGGACGTGCACCATGGCCACGCCCTCGGGCGCGTGGAACTCGACCACCGTGCGGTCGTACCCGTACGGCCGCAGCCGCACGTCCCCGACGCCCGCCGGGCCCTCGACGCCCTCCGCGAGCAGCTCGCGCGCGAAGGCCCAGGACACCTCGACGCCCTCCAGGGTGGCCGGGGGCGGGAACGCCATGCTCACGGCGTACGGGTCCTCGCGGTCGTACCGAAGGGTGGCGGCGACCGACTCCATGCGGGGCGCGGACGCCACCAGACGGGCCTGCACGGCCTGTTCGATCACGGTGGGCATGGGGGCGTCCTCCTGTCGCGCGGCTGCGTTCTCCTGCGTCTCCCTGACACAGGGAGAGACGAACCGCGGGGCCGGTTCGTGCACCGGAGGGGTACGTGAGCTGTGTCACCGCGCGGCGCCGGAGCCCGTCGAGGCTGGTCAGCGGGGGCGCGAACGCCGAGCAGCGGCGGTCGAATCCCGGTCGGCGCGGGTCGAACCCGGTTCAGCGGGTCTCGGCCCGGTCGAAGTCTCCGCCCGCGCAGGGCCCCGAGTGGTCGCAGTACGGCTGGTTGCCGGAGGACCCGCAGCCGCACAGCACCGCCCGCGTCTCGTGCCGCTCGCCCGCCTCCCTCCGTACGAGGAGGTCGCCGCGCATCACGAGCCGGCCGTCGGGCATCCGGAGCACGGTGGTGGGCACGTCCCCGGTCTCGTCCGGCTCGGTGGAGGACTCGGCCGGACGGTACTGGAGCGCGCCGGACGGGCAGCGCCGGATCACCTCGGCGACCAGTGCGGGGTCGGCCTGGTCGGGCCGCACCCAGGGGCGCTGCTCGAGGTCGAAGACGCCCGGCAGGCCACGGACGCATTCGGCGGCGTGCAGACAGCGGCGCGGCTCGAAGGTGACGGTGATGCCCTCGCCGTTGTACTCCTTGAGCTTCGGCTTCTCACCCGGGACGGGCTCGGTCGTGCGGTCCGTCATGGGAACAGCCTAGGAAGGGCGGGGCCGGTACGCACTCTGGACGGGATCACCCTCGTGGGCTAGCTTCCGGCGCCATGACGTCCATGGGGAAGACGAGACGAGTGATGTCCGCGGGAGTGGCCGCGGGACTGGTGGGGGCGGCGCTCGCCATGACCCTGACCGGCCCGGCCGCCGCGCACGAGCGGACGCCGGGGGAGCAGACGCGGGCGAAGGGGACGCCGGGGGAGTGGCGGCTGACCGAGACCGGGACGGACGCGCGCTTCCGGGGCCTGGCCGCGGTGAACCGGTCGGTCGCCTGGGCCGCCGGGTCCAAGGGGACGGTGCTGCGGACCACCGACGGCGGGAAGAGCTGGCGAAACGTCTCTCCGGCCGGGGCCGGCGAGCTGGAGTTCCGCGACGTGGAGGCGTTCGACGCCCGGCGGGCCGTGGTCCTCGCGATCGGAGAGGGCGAGGCGTCGCGGGTCTTCCGGACGGAGGACGGCGGGAAGACCTGGACGGAGTCCTTCCGCAACACCGACCCGCGGGCCTTCTACGACTGCATGACCTTCTTCGACCGGCGGCACGGGCTCGCGATGAGCGACCCGGTGGACGGCAGGTACCGCATCCTGTCCACGCGGGACGGCGGCCGCTCCTGGCAGGTCCTGCCGAGCGACGGCATGCCGGCCGCGCAGCCCGGCGAGGCCGGCTTCGCGGCGAGCGGCCAGTGCCTGGTGTCGGCCGGGCCGCGCGACGTGTGGCTGGCGACGGGCGGCGGGGCGACCGGGAGGGTGCTGCACTCGGCGGACCGGGGGCTGACCTGGACCGCGACCGAGACCACGGTCCCGGCGGGCGAGGGCGCCAAGGGCGTCTTCGGCCTCGCCTTCCGTGACCGCCGGCACGGCATCGCGGTCGGCGGCGACTACCGCAAGGACCAGCCCTCGCCCCGGGCCGCCGCCGTCACCGGCGACGCCGGCCGCACCTGGACCGCGTCCGCCACCCCGCCGCCCGCCTACCGCTCGGGCGTCGCCTGGCTCCCGCACACCAGGTCCGCCGCCCTGGCCGTCGGCCCCACCGGCACCGACCTCACGACGGACGGCGGCCGCACCTGGCGCACGGTGGACCCCGGCTCGTACGACACGGTCACCTGCACCGCCGACGGCGCCTGCTGGGCCTCCGGCGAGAAGGGCCGTGTCGCCCGGATGGATCTGGGCTGAGGCGTCAGGCGGGCAACTCGTCCCGGAACGCCGCGAGTCCGTCCACGGTCTTCGTCCCGTAGAACTCCACGATCCGGTACGCGCACACCCCCGCCACGACGAACGGGTCGGTCGCCACGATCCCCTCGATCTCCGCGCGACCGACCCCGCCGGCCAGGATCACGCCGCCCTCCCGGGGCTCCTTCCGGCCTGACGCCAGGAACACCCCGGCGGCGTACTGCGCGTTCAGCCACTCGACGTGCGCCGGGAGCAGGGCGTCGACTCGGTCGAGGGGCGCGGTGTAGGACAACTCCAGTACGAACATGAGTGCCAGGCTATCGGCGGGCGTCCGCCGCGTCCGGCATAGGGTCCCCACCATGACGATCATCGAGATTCCCGACGGGTGGCCCACCGACGAGGACACGGCCCTTGCCGTGCAGGAGGAGCTGCGGCAGCGGCTCGTCCTGGACGAGGAGGGGCCCCGGGTCGGTGAGGGGAACGTGACCGGGGTCGACGTCGCGTACGACGACGAGCGGGATCTCGTCGCCGCCGCGGCCGTCGTGCTCGACGGGCGGACCCTGGAGGTCGTGGAGGAGGCGACGGCCGTGGGTCGGGTGTCGTTTCCTTATGTGCCGGGGCTGTTGGCGTTCCGGGAGATTCCCACGGTGCTGGCCGCGCTCGGGCGGCTCGGCGCCGATCCGGGGCTGCTCGTGTGCGACGGGTACGGGGTCGCGCATCCGCGGCGCTTCGGGCTCGCGAGCCACCTCGGGGTGCTCACCGGGCTGCCGTCGACCGGGGTCGCCAAGAACCCGTTCACCTTCACGTACGGACAACCCGGGCCGGAGCGAGGCGAGTTCAGCGAGCTCGTCGCCGAGGGCGAGACCGTCGGGCGGGCCCTGCGCACCCGGGCCGGCGTCAAGCCGGTCTTCGTGTCCGTCGGGCACCGGGTGTCCCTCGACCGGGCCTGCGCGCACACCCTGCACCTGAGTCCCCGCTTCCGCCTGCCGGAGACCACCCGGCACGCGGACGCGCTCTGCCGCCGGGCGCTCGCCGAGGCACTCGCGGCGGAATGAGCGCGCGGGCCGGGTGACGTCCGGGACGGCGGGGAAGGCCGGGAAAGCTGAGACGGCTGGGACGGCTGAGTACCCGTACGGATACCGAGCCGTTACCAAGGAGCGGCAAAG
Source organism: Streptomyces sp. NPDC003943 (assembly GCF_053605265.1). NCBI lineage: Bacteria > Bacillati > Actinomycetota > Actinomycetes > Kitasatosporales > Streptomycetaceae > Streptomyces > Streptomyces sp. NPDC003943. Next base: position 53,161 of record NZ_JBSGIW010000036.1, read on the forward strand.
TGGGGGCATGACATCCCCCGGCACCACTAGTCCCACCCCGATCGGCACCCTGCAGTGTGTCGTCCTGGACTGCCCCGACGTCTGGGAACTGGCCAGCTTCTACCAGCGGTTGCTGGGCGGCGAGATCAACCGCCCCGATCCCCGGTGGGCCGTCGGCGACGCCTGGGCCACTCTGCACGACGCGTCCGGAGCCGCTCCGGTGATCGCCTTCCAGGGCGTGGCCGACCACCGGCCGGCGGTGTGGGGTGCGCCCGAGCAGCAGTTCCACATCGACGTGCGCGTCGACGACCTGGACGCCGCGCACGAGGCGGTGCTCGCGCTCGGCGCCTGGCGGCTCGACGAGGCGGCCGGGGAGGACCGGCCCTGGCGGATCTACGCCGACCCGGCCGGTCACCCCTTCTGCCTGATGAGGTCCTGAGCAGGCCCTGATCGAGCCTTGAGCAGGCCCTGATCGATCCCTGAGCAAGTCCTGATCGAGCCCTGAGCAAGCACTGAGCAAGTCCTGAGCGAGACCCTGATCAAGGGTGCGATCAGGGTCTGATCCGCACGGCGCGACGCGGCGCTCAGCCCGAGTGCGCCACCCGGAACCGCAGCCCCGCCGCCCGCAGCCGGTCGAGCAGCGCGTCGCCCATCGCGACCGCCGTCGTGACCTGTCCGGCGGTCGGCGGCAGCGCGTCGAAGGCGAGGCACAGCGCCGACTCGGCGAGCATCTTCGCCGTCTCGTCGTAGCCCGGGTCGCCGCCCGACACCTCCGTGAACACCCGCCGTCCGCCGCCCTCCCCCACGAACCGGACGGAGAACCAGCTGCGCGCCCGCCGCTCCGCGTCCGGGCCGCGGCCCGGCTCGTAACGCTCCATCAGCCAGCGCCGCACCAAGGGGAGTTGGGCCGCGAGCACGCCCGTCCCGACGGTCGCCGAGCCGCCGATCGCCATCGGCAGGGTCTTCACGGAGGCGTAGTGGCGGTAGCGGAAGTCCGGGCCGTAGCGTTCCAGGGCCCGCGCCGAACGCGCCACCACCTGCGGGTCGAGCGTCGGCAGCGGCAGCGCCCAGGTGCCGGTCTCGCGGCTGAACCGCGGCCCGCCGAGCGGTGAGCGGGCCCGCCGGGTCACCAACCGCGGTTCGTGCAGGCGTCGTTCGTGTGCGGCGCGCAGGATCTCCCGGCCGCGCCCGAAGGCGGTGAGCGCCGAGGCGAAGGTGCCGCCCGAGAAGATCGCGCCGGCCCGGACGAAGCCGTCGACGCGCAGCGGCACCCCCTCCGGCAGCTGCTTCACGGTGAAGTACACGCCCAGGTCGTGCGGGACCGAGTCGAAGCCGCAGGCGTGCACGAGCCGGGCGCCGGTCTCGCGGGCGCGGGCGTCGTACCGTACGTACATGCGGTCGACGAACTCCGCTTCCCCGGTCAGGTCCAGGTAGTCGGTGCCGGCCTCCGCGCACGCGGCGACCAACTCCTCCCCGTACCAGACATAGGGGCCGACCGTGCTGGCCACCACCCGCGCGGACCCGGCGAGCCCGCGCAGCGAGGCCGGGTCGGTGGAGTCCGCGACGAGCAGCGGCAGTTCCGCGCAGCGCGGCCAACGCCTGGCGAGCCGGTCGCGGAGCGCGGCCAGCTTGTCGCGGCTGCGGCCCGCGAGGGCCCAGCGGCAGTCCGCCGGGGCGTGCTCGGCCAGATACTCCGCGGTGAGCTCGCCCACGAATCCGGTCGCCCCGAAGAGCACCACGTCGTACGGCCGTACAGCCGCCCCTGTCTCCATTGCGCCCCAGCCCCTCCGCCTTCGTCCGCGCCGTCCCCCGGCGCGGATGCCGTCGGCGGACTCTAGCGGACGGCGCCTTCTGGTGGACCGGACGGTACTCCCGGGTAATTTCCAAGCGCTTGCTCGGCCCGGGGGCTTGTGCCGAGTGGAACACGTTCCTAGCATCCTCGGTGTTACATCATCACTGTCACACACGCTTCACGCTCGCTGCCACACCCGCCGCGCACCCCTGGGGGCCCGATGACGACACCTGGCCGGTCCCGCACCGGACCGCTCTCCGGCGTCCGCGTGGTCGAACTCGCCGGCATCGGACCCGGCCCCTTCGCCGCCATGCTGCTCGCCGACCTCGGCGCCGACGTCGTGCGCGTCGACCGCCCCGGCGGCCCGGGCCTCGGCATCGACCCCGCGTACGACCTCACCAACCGCAACAAGCGCTCGGTCCTCGTCGACCTCAAGGCCGACGGCGGCCCGGACACCGTGCTCGACCTCGTCGCCCGCGCCGACATCCTCGTCGAGGGCTACCGCCCCGGCGTCGCCGAGCGCCTCGGCGTCGGCCCCGACGCCTGCCTCGCCCGCAACCCGAGGCTCGTCTACGGCCGGATGACCGGCTGGGGCCAGGACGGACCGCTCGCCCCCACCGCCGGCCACGACATCGGCTACATCGCGATCACCGGCACCCTCGGCATGATCGGCCCCGACCCCGACGGCCCGCCCAGCATCCCCGCCAACCTGGTCGGCGACTACGCGGGCGGCTCCCTCTACCTCGTCATCGGCGTCCTCGCCGCCCTCCAGCACGCCCGTACGCACGGCGAGGGCCAGGTCGTCGACGCCGCCATCGTCGACGGCACCGCCCACCTCACCAGCATGATCCACGGCATGCTCGCCGCCGGCGGCTGGCAGGACCGGCGCGGGGTCAACCTGCTCGACGGCGGCTGCCCCTTCTACGGCACGTACGAGACCTCCGACGGCGGGTACATGGCGGTCGGCGCCCTGGAGCAGCAGTTCTACGACGAGTTCGTTCGCCTCCTCGGCATCGAGGACGTCGCCCCGGCGCGCCGCGACCCCGCCCGCTGGGGCGAGCTGCGCGCGGCCGTCGCCGACCGCTTCCGCACCCGTATGAGAGACGAGTGGACGGCCGTCTTCGAGGGCACCGACGCCTGTGTGGCCCCCGTGCTCTCGCTGCGCGAGGCGCCCGCCCATCCGCACCTGGCCGCCCGCGGCACCTTCGTCGAACACGCCGGACTCGTCCAGCCGGCGCCCGCGCCCCGCTTCTCCGCCACCCCCGGCGCGGTCCGCACCGGCCCCGCCCTGCCGGGCGCCGACACCGACGAGGTCGCCCGCGACTGGGCCGTACCCGCCCTCCGTTCCGACGCCCAGCACCCCGCCGACAAGGAGCAGCAGGCATGAAGCGCCGGCTCTACACCGCCGACCACGAGGCCTTCCGCGAGACCGTCCGCACCTTCCTCGCCAAGGAGGTGCTGCCCCACTACGAGCAGTGGGAGAAGGACGGCATCGTCTCCCGCGAGGTCTGGCGCGCCGCCGGCCGGCAGGGGCTGCTCGGCCTCGCCGTCGACGAGGTGTACGGCGGCGGCGGGAACCCCGACTTCCGTTACAGCGCCGTACTCGCCGAGGAGTTCACCCGGGCCGGCACGCCCGGCCTCGCCATCGGCCTGCACAACGACATCATCGGCCCCTACCTCACCTCGCTCGCCACCGAGGAGCAGAAGCGGCGCTGGCTGCCCGGCTTCTGCAGCGGCGAGATCGTCACGGCCATCGCCATGACCGAGCCGGGCGCCGGCTCCGACCTCCAGGGCATCCGCACCACCGCCGAGGACCACGGCGACCACTGGATCCTCAACGGCTCCAAGACCTTCATCTCCAACGGCATCCTCGCCGACCTCGTCATCGTCGTCGCCAAGACGACCCCGGAGGGCGGCGCCCACGGGCTCTCCCTCCTCGTCGTCGAGCGCGGCATGGACGGCTTCGAGCGCGGCCGCAACCTCGACAAGATCGGCCAGAAGTCCCAGGACACCGCCGAGCTGTTCTTCAACGACGTCCGCGTCCCCAAGGAGAACCTGCTCGGCGAGCTCGACGGCGCCTTCGTCCACCTGATGACCAACCTGGCGCAGGAACGGCTCGCCATCGCCGTCGCCGCGATCGCGGGCGCCGAACACCTGCTCGAACTGACGACGACGTACGTGAAGGAGCGCGAGGCCTTCGGCCGGCCGCTCGCCCGGCTCCAGCACGTCCGCTTCGAGATCGCCGAGATGGCCACCGAGTGCGCCGTCACCCGCAGCTTCCTCGACCGCTGCATCGAGGAGCACGCCGACCCGGACGGGCCGGGGCTCGACGCCGTGCACGCCTCCATGGCCAAGTGGTGGTCCACCGAGCTGCAGAAGCGGGTCGCCGACCGCTGCCTGCAACTGCACGGAGGATACGGCTACATGAGCGAATTCCCGGTCGCCAGGGCCTTCACCGACGGCCGGATCCAGACCATCTACGGCGGGACGACCGAGATCATGAAGGAGATCATCGGCCGCTCCCTGCTCGGCTGACCCGGCACCCAGACCCGCACCCCGACAGACTCGCCCGAAAGGCAACACCGTGACCACCGAAGCGTACGTCTACGACGCGATCCGCACCCCGCGCGGCCGCGGCAAGGCCAACGGGGCCCTGCACGGCACCAAGCCCATCGACCTGGTCGTCGGCCTCATCCACGAGATCCGCGCCCGGTTCCCCGGACTCGACCCGGCCGCCATCGACGACATCGTCCTCGGCGTCGTCGGCCCCGTCGGCGACCAGGGCTCCGACATCGCCCGGATCGCCGCCATCGCCGCGGGCCTGCCCGACACCGTCGCCGGCGTCCAGGAGAACCGCTTCTGCGCCTCCGGCCTCGAAGCCGTCAACCTCGCCGCCATGAAGGTCCGCTCCGGCTGGGAGGACCTCGTCCTCGCCGGCGGCGTCGAGTCCATGTCCCGGGTGCCGATGGCCTCCGACGGCGGCGCCTGGTTCGCCGACCCGATGACCAACATCGCCACCAACTTCGTCCCCCAGGGCATCGGCGCCGACCTCATCGCCACCATCGAGGGCTTCAGCCGCCGCGACGTCGACGAGTACGCCGCCCTCTCCCAGGAGCGCGCCGCCGCGGCCGTCAAGGACGGGCGCTTCGACCGCTCCCTCGTCCCCGTCAAGGACCGGGCCGGCCTCACCGTCCTCGACCACGACGAGCACCTGCGCCCCGGCACCACCGCCGACTCGCTCGCCCGCCTCAAGCCGTCCTTCGCCGACATCGGCGAGCTCGGCGGCTTCGACGCCGTGGCGCTGCAGAAGTACCACTGGGTCGAGGAGATCGACCACGTCCACCACGCCGGCAACTCCTCCGGCATCGTCGACGGCGCCTCGCTCGTCGCCATCGGCTCCAAGGAGGTCGGCGAGCGGTACGGGCTCACGCCCCGCGCCCGTATCGTCGCCGCCGCGGTCTCCGGCTCCGAGCCCACCATCATGCTCACCGGCCCCGCCCCGGCCACCCGCAAGGCGCTCGCCAAGGCCGGCCTCACCATCGACGACATCGACCTCATCGAGATCAACGAGGCGTTCGCCGCCGTCGTCCTGCGCTTCGTCAAGGACATGGGCATCTCCCTGGACAAGGTCAACGTCAACGGCGGCGCCATCGCGCTCGGTCACCCGCTCGGCGCCACCGGCGCGATGATCCTCGGCACCCTCGTCGACGAGCTGGAGCGCCAGGACAAGCGCTACGGCCTCGCCACCCTCTGCGTCGGCGGCGGCATGGGCATCGCCACCATCGTCGAGCGCGTCTGAGCGCCGGTCCGAACCCCTTCTAACGGACTTCTTACGGAGAAGCAGCAGCCATGAGCGAGAGCACCACCATCCGCTGGGAGCAGGACGAGACCGGCGTCGTCACCCTCGTCCTCGACGACCCCAACCAGTCCGCGAACACCATGAACCAGGCCTTCCGGGCCTCCATCAAGGCGATCGCCGACCGCGCCGCGGCCGAGAAGGACTCCATCCGCGGCATCATCTACACCTCCGCGAAGAAGACCTTCTTCGCCGGCGGCGACCTCAAGGACATGATCAAGGCCGGCCCCGAGGACGCCCAGGCGATCTTCGACACCGCCATCGAGATCAAGGACGCGCTGCGCCGCATCGAGACCCTCGGCAAGCCCGTCGTCGCCGCCATCAACGGCGCCGCCCTCGGCGGCGGCTACGAGATCGCGCTCGCCTCCCATCACCGCGTCGCCCTCGACGCCCCCGGCTCCAAGATCGGCCTGCCCGAGGTCACCCTGGGCCTGCTCCCGGGCGGTGGCGGCGTCGCCCGCACCGTACGCCTCATGGGCATCACCGACGCGCTCCTCAAGGTGCTGCTCCAGGGCACCCAGTACAACCCGAAGCGCGCCCTCGACAACGGCCTCGTGCACGAGCTGGCCGCCACCCCGGGGGAGATGCTCGCGAAGGCCCGCGCCTTCATCGACGCCCACCCCGAGTCGGCGCAGCCCTGGGACGTGCCCGGCTACCGCATCCCCGGCGGCACGCCGGCCAACCCGAAGTTCGCCGCCAACCTGCCGGCCTTCCCCGCCAACCTGCGCAAGCAGCTGAACGGCGCCCCCTACCCGGCCCCCCGCAACATCATGGCCGCGGCCGTCGAGGGCTCCCAGGTCGACTTCGAGACCGCCCTCACCATCGAGAGCCGGTACTTCACCGAGCTGGTCATCGGCCAGACCGCGAAGAACATGATCCAGGCGTTCTTCTTCGACCTCCAGGCCGTCAACTCCGGTGCCAGCCGCCCCAAGGGCGTCGAGCCCCGCAAGGTCACCAAGGTCGCCGTGCTCGGCGCCGGCATGATGGGCGCCGGCATCGCGTACTCCTGCGCCCGCGCCGGCATCGAGGTCGTCCTCAAGGACGTCTCCACCGAGGCCGCCGCCAAGGGCAAGGCGTACTCCGAGAAGCTGTGCGCCAAGGCCGTCGCCAAGGGCCGCACCACCCAGGAGAAGGCCGACGCGCTGCTCGCCCTCATCACCCCGACCGGTGACGTCGCCGACCTGGCCGGCTGCGACGCCGTCATCGAGGCGGTCTTCGAGGACACCACGCTCAAGCACAAGGTGTTCCAGGAGATCCAGCACGTCGTCGCGCCCGACGCGCTGCTCTGCTCCAACACCTCCACCCTCCCCATCACCGTCCTCGCCGAGGGCGTCGAGCGCCAGGCCGACTTCATCGGCCTGCACTTCTTCTCGCCCGTCGACAAGATGCCGCTCGTCGAGATCATCAAGGGCGAGCGGACCGGCGACGAGGCGCTGGCCCGCGCCTTCGACCTGGTGCGCCAGATCAACAAGACGCCGATCGTCGTCAACGACTCGCGCGGCTTCTTCACCTCCCGGGTGATCGGCCACTTCATCAACGAGGGCGTCGCCATGGTCGGCGAGGGCGCCGAGCCCGCCTCCGTCGAGCAGGCCGCCGCCCAGGCCGGCTACCCGGCGAAGGTGCTCTCCCTGATGGACGAGCTCACCCTCACCCTGCCGCGCAAGATCCGCAACGAGACGCGGAAGGCGGTTGAGGAGGCCGGCGGCACCTGGGTCAGCCACCCGGGCGAGCTCGTCATCGACCGCATGGTCGACGAGTTCGGCCGCCCGGGACGCAGCGGTGGCGCGGGCTTCTACGAGTACGGCGAGGACGGCAGGCGCGGCAGGCTGTGGCCGGGCCTGCGCGAGCACTTCACCAAGCCCGAGGTGGACATCCCCTTCCGCGACATGCAGGAGCGGATGCTCTTCGCCGAGGCCCTCGACACCGTCCGGCTGATCGAGGAGGGCGTCCTCACCTCGGTCGCCGACGCCAACATCGGCTCCATCCTGGGCATCGGCTTCCCGGCCTGGACCGGTGGCGTGCTCCAGTACGTCAACGGTTACGAGGGCGGCGTCGCCGGCTTCGTCGAGCGGGCGCGCGAGCTGGCGGCGACGTACGGCGAGCGCTTCACGCCGCCGGCGCTGCTCGTGGAGAAGGCCGAGCGCGGCGAGGTCTTCACGGACGCGCGGTAGGGGACGGACTCGTCCGGAAGGCGGTGCGGAGCTCCTCGCTGAGGGACCGCTGGAAGGCCGTCACGAGGGCCTGGATCACCATCGGCTGCATGTGCGCCGAGAGCGACTTCATCGCGGTCAGGTGGTCCGGGTCCGCGCCGCTCTCCCGGTACGGGCTCCACACCTGCTCGCGGAACAGCCGGGCCAGCTCCTGCGCGGCGGCCCGCGCGTGCTCCAGGAGCACGGTGCGGGAGGCGAGGATCGTCTCGTGCTCGATCGGTACGTCGAGCAGCTCGACGCCGAGCCGGAGCAGCGCCCCGTCGAGCCGGAAGGCGTCGGGGTCGGCGGTGCGGTCGAGCACGCCCATCGCCGCCAGCCGGTCCACGTCCCGGTCCGCGAGCGGGCGCCCGGCCCGGCGCTCCAGCTCCTGCCGCGTGATCTCCTCGGCGGACTCGGGCGCCCAGGACGCCACGAGCGCCCGGTGGATCGCCAGGTCCTGCGCACTCAGGTCCGGCGGCAGCTGCTCCAGGTACCGCTCGATCGCCGCGAGCGTCATCCCCTGCCGCTGCAGCTCCTCGATCAACGCGAGCCGCGACAGGTGCTCGGGCCCGTACCGCCCGACCCGCCGCGGCCCGATCACGGGCGGCGGCAGCAACCCCCGCGTCCCGTAGAACCGCACGGTCCGCACGGTGACGCCGGCCCGCGCGGCCAGCTCGTCCACGGTGTACACGGGGGCGGTGTGCACGGGCGCGGTGGGGGTCTGCTCCATGGTGCAACAGTATTGCTGTCTCACTGATGGTGTAAAAGACCCTGGGGCGGAGGAGCGGCCTCACGGGCGGCCTGGGAGACGTCGTCCACCCCGCCTACGCCCTGCTGAGGGCGATCGACCAGCGCGAACTCGCTTTCTATGCTCCTGCGATGACGTCATACGAAGGTACGCACCCCACCGTCCTCGTCCGGGTGGGCAACCGCCACGCTCACATCGATGAACAGCTCGCACCCACGATCCAGGCGATCTGGGAGTGCGGCTTCGACACCTTCACCTGCTGCCAGGACCTCGCGGAGAGCAACGCCACCTGGCCGGAGAAGCTGCCGCACATGGCCGAGTGGGTCGAGTCCCGACGTGGCTGGATGCTCATCGACTTCCCGGTCGACAGCGGACTCGCCTTCCTCTCGGCCGTAGCGAACGCCGGCCAGCGGAACGCGTTCTACGTGCGGATGACGCATTGGGCAGCGCCCGGCGCGTGGGACGTGAAGATCAAGCCGATGGACGCGGCGATATTCAAAGACGAACTCCCGTCCCGGTTCGAGCTCCGACTGCTCCAGGTCAGCTTCCCGGCCTCCGACCTGCCGGAACTGACCCAGCGCCTCCACGACCACATCGCCGGCCGCTCCGTTCCGCCCGCCCCCGCCGACTGGAGCACGGTCGGCCGCTAGCAGGCGGCGCCGCGCCCCTCCGGTCGGGCCGTGTTCGGCCGGGCGGGCCAACCAGGGCACTCCGTCACAGCGGCCCTGCGGGGGTTCTGCGCGACTGGCGGCTTCGCGGGACGCCCCGGCGGGGCTGCCCCGGGCTGCTCGACGAGCTGTGCCAGGGTGGCGGTGAGGACGTCGAGCCGCCCGTACGTCCCTGGTCTCGGGAGCGCTGCCATGACGATCAAGCATCCGCTCTTCGCCCGCTGCTACGCGCGGTATGCCGGACCGGCCCTGGCGAAGGCGGGCATGGACGAGCACCGCGGCCGGCTCCTGGCGGGCCTGACCGGCGAGGTCGTGGAGGTGGGCGCGGGCAACGGCCTGAACTTCCCCCACTACCCGCGCGAGGTCACCCGCCTCGTCGCCGTCGAGCCCGAACCGACCCTGCGCGCGCTGGCCGAGCAGGCCGCCGCCCGCGCCCCCGTCCCCATCACGACAGTGGCCGCCCGCGCCGAACAGCTGCCCTTCTCCGACGGCTCCTTCGACGCGGCCGTCGTCTGCCTCGTCCTCTGCTCGGTGGCCGACCCCCGCGCGGCCCTCGCCGAACTCCACCGAGTCCTCCGCCCCGGCGGCCGGCTCCGCTTCCTCGAACACGTCCGTTCCTCGTCGCCCGCGCTGCGCCGCGTGCAACGCGCCCTCGACGCCACGGTCTGGCCCCGCCTGGCCGGTGGCTGCCACACCGCCCGCGACACCGAGTCCGCCCTCATCGGGGCGGGCTTCACCGTGACCGCCATCGACCGCTTCGACTTCCCGCCGAGCCGCCTCCCGCTGCCGGCCGCCCCGCACATCCTCGGCACGGCCGTGCGCGGCGGCGGAGGGGCATTGTCAGAGGGGGCTTCTACGGTGGACCCATGAGCGTGATCGAGTACGTACAGGGGGACGCCACCGCGCCGCGGGGGAAGGGCGTCAAGATCGTGGCGCATGTGTGCAACGACCTCGGGGGCTGGGGGAAGGGCTTCGTCGTCGCCGTGTCGCGGCGGTGGGCGGAGCCCGAGGCGGCGTACCGGCGGTGGCACCGGGAGCGGGCCCGGAACGACTTCGGGCTCGGGGCGGCGCAGTTCGTCCAGGTGGAGCGATATGTGTGGGTGGCGAACCTGGTGGGCCAGCGGGGGATACGGACGGGGCGCAGCAGCGGGGTCCCGGTGCGGTACGAGGCGATCGACGCGGCGCTCGGCCGGCTGGCCGAGAAGGCGGTGGAGCTCGGGGCGTCCGTGCACATGCCGCGGATCGGGTGCGGGCTCGCGGGTGGGAAGTGGGAGCGGGTCGAGCCGTTGATAGCGGAGCGGCTGGTGGCGCGGGGGATATCGGTCACCGTGTACGACCTCGGGGGCCAGGGCGGGTCGGGCGGGCGCTAGAGTCTTGCGCCTGTTCGGAACAGGGGCATGACAGGGGAGGGTTATGCAGACGCAGCTCAGGGAGACGGCCACCGAGTTGGCCGCCGTGCTGTGGCGGGAGCACACCGTGTACCGCGAACGCGGGGGCGGGGTGGTGATCCGGGGCGAGCACGTGCGGCGCTGGATCAGCCTGGCGCCGACGGGTGGGAAGGACCAGGCGCTGGTCCGGGCCGGGCGAATACTCGACGGCGGGACGACCGCGCCCGCCCGACTGGAGGTCGTCGTGGACCTGACGGCAGGGACAGCCGAGCTGGCCGCGGTCTGCCGCCGGCTGCTCGCCGAGGTCGCCGCCGACGCGGCGCCGTCCGCCGCCGGCGCCACCCGGACCGGCCGTACCGCCCGGCCCGCGCGCCCGCGCAAGCGGAGGCACACCGGCTTCGGCTCGTGGGTGGTGCTGGTGTGCGTCGCGGGGGTCGTCGCCCTCTGGGCGTACACCGCCTTCGGCGGCGCGCGCTAGCCCGCGGCCGTACGCGCGCGGCGGCGCCGGAAGCCCCTCGGGCCCCGGCGCCGCCGCCCGGCAGCCGGCGGGGTCAGCCCGCCGCGTACGCCGTCACCGGGTAGTGGTCGGACAGGTTGGTGTACGTGTAGTCCGTGCCCCAGCTGGAGACCGTCCAGGGCGCGGTCGTCTCCGGCACCACGTTGTTCGTCCAGCCCGCCGGGCGCGGGTGGCCGGCCCGGTACAGGACGTAGTCGAGGTCCTCGCGCGGGTCCGTCGGGTAGCGGTAGTTGGCGATCGAGTTCGTCTGCGTGTCGAAGGAGTACGGGTGGCCGGTGCGGGCGTCCGCGCCGACCAGGTCCGCGTCGGCGAGCATCGTGCCGTACTCGGAGGACCGCGAGTCCACGTTCATGTCACCCGCGACGATGACCTCCTCGTTCGCCGGGATGTTCTTGGCGTCGAGGAAGGCGTCGATCGTCTTGAACTGCCGGCTGCGCATCTGCGCCGCCTCGCCCGCCGAGCAGCCCGGGTCGGTGGACTGGGCGTGCGTGCCGACGACGTGCACCTTGGTGCCGTTGACGTCGAGGACGGCGTAGACGAAGCCCTTGTTCGAGTACCAGTCGGCGCCGCAGGCGTCCTTGTAGATGTACTGCTCCTTGCGGACCACCGGCCACTTGCTCAGCAGCGTCACGCCGCCGTCCTCCGGCGTCATCGAGGAGTACGAGCCGCCCGTGGCGTCCCAGCCCGACTTGGACCGGCCGACGACCGGGGTCTGGTACGGGTACTCGGCGGCCGCCTTCGACTTCAGGGCGTCGGACGCGGTGTTGTCGAACGCCTCCTGGAGCACGACCACGTCGTTGCCGTGGAAGAAGGACGTCGTGGGGATCGTCGCGGCCCGGTAGCCCTGTCCCCAGTTCGGGTACAGGTTCGTCGACATCAGGAAGGTGTTGTAGGTGAGCACCTTCAGGCTCGGGGTCGCGGCGGCGGCCGGGTCGGCGGCGGTGGCGGCCGAGGCGGTGGTCGCGGTCGCGGTCAGCGTGACGGCGGCGAGCGCGACGGAGAGGGCTGCGCCGGAGGTACGGCGAAGCGCGGCGATCGGCACTGATAACTCCCGTTGGATGGTGGGGGGTTGAACCGGCGCCGCACATCAAATCAGCCGTGGTTACCTTCCGGTAGCCGTTGGATGCCGCGAATCTTGCGCCGTTCGCACAAACGCGCCAACTCTCTGGCCGCTGTCTGAATTGTGATGTTTGCGATTAGGTAAGATGCGCGCATGACCCTCGCGCAGAACTCGCAGATCTTCCCCACGGACCTGGGCCCCCTGAACCCGGTCTGGGCCGAGCTCATCCTCGGCGCCGTCCTCTTCGGCCTGACCTTCCTGATCCTGGCCAAGGGGGTTCTCCCGAAGATCAGCCGCACGCTCGAGCAGCGTGAGGACGCCATCGACGGCGGCACCGAGCGCGCCGACGACCTGCGCGCCGAGGCCGTCGCCATCCGCGAGCAGTACGAGGCCGAGCTCGCCGAGGCGCGCCACGACGCCGCCCGCATCCGCTCGCAGGCCACCGAGGAGGGCTCCGCGGCCATCGCCGCCGCCCGCGCCGAGGGTGTCGCCGAGCGCGACCGCATCCTGGCCGCCGGCCACGAGCAGATCGCCGTCGAGCGCGAGGCCGCCGAGCGCGAGCTCTCCGCCGACGTCGACGCCTGGGCCCGCTCCCTGGCCGGCCGCATCGTCGGCGAGCCGGTCGGCGCCGAGCGCGCCTGACGCATCCCGCGCATCCGTACGGGGCCGCGGGGGGGGGGCCCCCCCCCCCGGCCCCGGGCCCGCCGCCCGTCTGTTGCCACCCGCCGTTCCGGCGCCCCCGCCCGC